>NZ_JBHYGR010000016.1:0-102802 GCF_042738155.1 Kitasatospora sp. NPDC059088
CCTGTTCTAGTCCGCGAGCGCCCCCCAGCGCGGGGGCGGGGCTGGGATCCCCCGCGCCCGCGGCCCCCCCGCCCAAGCCGCCCGGCCCGCGGGGGCCCGCGCGCGGGTGTGCGACGGCGGGCCCGACTCCCCACTCCAGTCCGCTGTCCTCCCGTACGGCTCAGCCGTCGGCCTGGGCGCCCTGGGCGGCCTGGTACAGCGGTTTGGTGATCGCGGAGGTGAACTGCGGGCCGACCAGGTGCCGGGTGCACGAGGGGGTGCCTCGCTCGCAGACCTGGCCCGAGGAGTCGAAGAAGCCCGCCTGGGTGTTGTCGCCCACCACGGTGCCGATCCCGGCGGACGGGTCGAAGTCGGCGATGCGGGGACCGCCGCTGGAGCCGCCGCCCATGACGAAGGGGGCGCCCCACAGGCCCCGGGGCTCCGGGTGGTCCTTGGTGCCGGGGTACTCGAGGGTCTGCCCGGTGCAGTGGGCGAGCCTGGCCCCGGTGAACTCGGGCAGGCCCGAGCGCGCGGGATCGCCCGAGGACTCCCGCGGATAGCCGAACTGGTGGACCGTGGCGTTGCCCGGCCGGTCGAAGCCGATCCGCTGTGCGGCGCCGACGGCGTCCTGGACGCGCCGGCCCTCGGCGTTGCGGTTCAGGACCAGGAACGCCTGGTCGTAGGCGTCGAACCGCAGGCCGTTCTGCTGGTCGTCGAGCAGCCAGGTGGTGTCGGCGATCCCGGCCCGGGCGACGAACTTGCCGTACGGGGCGAGGCCGTCGTGGTAGCCGGGGACGAACATCTCGTTCGACAGCCACTCGTTGTTGTCACCGAGGAGGTCGGTGCTGTTGACGCAGTGCGCCGCCGTGACGACGGTGCTGCGGTTCGCGCTGTTCACGACGGTCGCGGTGCAGCTCTCGTCCTCACCGTGGTTGGTGAAGAAGAGCCTGCCCACTGTTCTGCTCAGGGTGTCGGACCCGGTCCACGGGCCGCCGTCCGGGCCGCTCCTGGGCGGGTTGCCGGAGGACGGCTGGTTCAGGGCGGCCATCCGCTCCGGGGTCCAGTACGCCAGGACGGCCTGCTGCTGCGCGGCCGTGACCGCCGACGGGTGGACGGAGACCCGGCTCGTGGCAGCGCCGGTCGCCGGGTCGGCCGTCGCGCCGTCCACCGGGTCGGCTGCGGCGGGTGCGGCCAGCGCGAGCCCGGCGGCCAACACGGCAGTCGTCAGGGCGAGGTGAGTGCGTGTCCGGTTCCTGGTCCGGTCATGTGTGGGTGACATGGACGGCACTGTAGGAACGGGAGGTCAGGTTCACGTCCGGGGAGCGTCTCATCCGTCCATCGATCACGTCAGGTTCCGCCGGAGAGCGTCTCGTTCGTGTATCGGCGGTCACCGGTTCCGGGGCGGACATCCCCTACTCTTCCTCCATGCTGTCTGTGGTGGTGGCCCCTTGGGCGGGCGACGCGGAGCCGGTCCTGCTGCGCGCGCCGGACGAACTGCACGACGCCGCGAGCACGATGAAGGTCGCGGTCCTGGCGGCGCTGGCCCGCGGCGGGGTGGACCTCGACGCCGAGGTGCCGGTGGTGAACCGCTTCGAGTCCGTCGTCGGCGGGGAGTTCGGCAACGATCCCGACTGGGACAGCGATCCGCTGCCCTGGGAACTGCTGGGCACCCACGTGCCGCTGCGGCTGCTGGCCGAGCGGATGATCACCCACTCCTCCAACCTGGCCACCAATCTCTGCCTGGCCCGCACCGACCAGCGGACGGTGGCCGAGGTGTGGCGCCGGGCGGGGGCCACCCGCAGCTCCAGCCCGCGCGGGATCGAGGACTACGCGGCGCGCGCGGCGGGCGTGCACAACCGGGTGAGCGCCCGTGACCTGGTCCGCCTGCTGCACTCGCTCGCCGACGAGCCGGAGTTGCTGGCGCTGCTGGAACGCAACGACTACCGGGTCGACCTCGCGGCCGGTGTCCCGCCGGGCACCCGGATCGCGTTCAAGAACGGCTGGGTGCCCGGCGCCCGGCACTGCGTCGGCCTGGTCCACCCGTACGACTGCCCGCCGTACCTGATCGCCGTCTGCTACACCGGCCCGCTCGCCGACGGCACCGACCGCACCGACCCGGCGGCCCGCCTGCTGGCCCGGATCTCGCGGGCGGTCTGGCAGCGGCGCAAGGAGATCACCCGCTGATCGCGGGCATCGGCGTGCCGTCCGGTTTCCAGGCGGCGACGATCCGGTAGTCCCAGCCGCGGTCCCCGTCAGGGGGACCGCGGCGCGCGGGTCGGGTCGGGTCAGGACCAGAGGGTGGAGGAGGCCATGGTGCCGTCGGGCCGGTAGTCGGCGGCGTAGGCGTAGATGTCGGCGTCGTTGACCATCGCGGTGTAGACCGTCCCGCCCGAGCTGCCGGCGGTGACGGTCCGCTCCTCGTTGTTGGTGTTGCGGACGACGTACTTGTGGCCCGCGCTGGTGCCCTTCATCCGGGCCCAGACGGCGCGGCAGGTGCGGCTGTAGCGCAGTTCGACGCCGGTGTCGGCGGTCAGCAGCGTGGTGGCGTCGTTCTGGCAGACGGTGCTCGCCGGGTCCAGGCCGGTGCAGCTGGCCGCGTAGCAGGTGGTCGCGGCCGAGGCGGGGGCCGAGCCGAGCGCGATGCCGGACAGGGCCAGGGCCAGGGTCGAGCCGATCATCGCTGCCTTGCGGGTGATGGGGCGCATCGTGTGTTCCTCGTCCTCGGGTGCTGGATCCGTACGGGGCCCGACTATCCGGCCCGGACCCGGTGTCCCGCTACGCCTTGGGATCCCCGGGACGTCCCGTCCCCGTCCAGGGATCGCACCCGGGAACCGCGTCCGAGGACAGGACCCGGGACCGCGGCCGAGGAGCGCGAACGGCCGCGCCCCGCCGGACGGTTCCGGCAGGGCGCGGGGTCACGACGCGAGGCGACCGGCTCAATACGGCTTGACGAGGACGTGCGCGGCGCCCGGGATGCCGATCTTGAGCAGCTCGTCCTCCTCCGGGGTGGTCGGCGTGCCGGTCTCCTGCTTGAGGACGGCGCGGGACAGCGACTGCACCCACATGGCGCGCGGGCGGCGGCGCGCCTCCCAGGCGGTGAGGGCGGCCGGGACGTCGGACGCCGCGTCGAGGCTCTCGGCGAGGACGAGGGCGTCCTCGACGGCCATCGCGGCGCCCTGGGCGAGGTGCGGGGTGGAGGCGTGGGCGGCGTCGCCGGCGAGGACGACGCGGCCGACGTGCCAGGGCTCCTCGACGGTGACCTGGGAGATCCGGGAGTAGACCACGGCGGCCGGGTCGGTGACCTGGGCGAGGGCCTCGGCGATGGGGCCGCCGAAGCCGGCCAGCCGCTCGTGGAGCTGCTCGTGGGCGCGCTCCGGGTCCGGGCGGAAGTCCTCGGCCTCGGCGAACACCGAGCCCAGGTACATGAGTTCCTCGCTGATCGGGGTGAGCAGCGCCTTGGCCTTCAGGTTGCCGGCGGACATCACCACGCCCTTGGCCTCGGGCGAACGCGGCAGGGTGACGCGCCAGTTGGCGAAGCCGGTGTACTCGGGGGCGTACCGGTCGCCGTACAGGTGCCGGCGCAGCGGCGAGCCGATGCCGTCGAAGCCGACGACCAGGTCGTAGCGGCCGCCGTGGCCGTCGGTGAGGGTGACGTCGACCCCGGTGCCGTCGTCGGTGAGCTCCGAGATCGTGGTCCCGAAGCGGACCTCGGCGCCGGCCGAGGTGGCGGCGGCGGCCAGTACCCGGGCCAGGGCGGGGCGCGGTATGCCGTTGTTGGAGGGGGCGTCGCCCATCCGGGGCTGGGGGATCTGCGCGAGGGTGGTGCCGGCCGGGTCGCAGATGGTCAGCACCTCCCACTCGAAGCCGACGGCGAGGCACTCGTCCAGCACGCCGATCTCGCGCATCACGTGCAGGGCGTTGGACGGCTGGATGATGCCGACGCCCAGGGCCTCCAGCCCGTCGCGCAGTTCGGCGACGTCGACGTGGTGGCCGCGCCGGGCGAGGGCGGTGGCGAGGGTGAGGCCGCCGATGCCGCCGCCGTGGACGAGGACGCGCAGGGGTGTGGTCATGGAAGGGTGCTCCAGAGTACGGGGCTCGAGCGGGGGCTCGAACGGGCTCAGCCGACGGGGGTGGCGGCGAGGTCCATCAGGTGGTCGACCAGGGCGAGCAGCAGGTCGCGGCCGAAGCCGCGCTCGCGTACGTCGCCGATCAGCATCGGGACCTGCGGGTCGAGGTCGAGGGCGGCCCGGATCTCCTCCGGGGTGCGGGTGTTGTGGCTGTGGAAGCAGTTGATGGCGACCACGAACGGGATGCCGCGGCTCTCGAAGAAGTCGATCGAGGCGAAGCTGGTGTCGAGCCGCCGGGTGTCGGCGATGACGATGCCGCCGAGGGCGCCGTTGACCAGGTCGTTCCACATGAACCAGAAGCGCTCCTGGCCGGGCGTGCCGAACAGGTAGACCACCAGCTCGGGGCTGACGGTGATCCGGCCGAAGTCGAGGGCGACGGTGGTGGTGTCCTTCTGGTCGACGCCGTCCAGGTCGTCGACGCCGACGCTGGCCGTGGTCAGGTACTCCTCGGTGCGCAGCGGGGTGACCTCGCTGACCGAGCCGACCAGGGTGGTCTTGCCGACGCCGAAGCCGCCCGCGATCAGGATCTTGACCGCGGCGGGGGCGGCGGGGGCGGCGGGGGCCGCGGAGGCGGCAACGGGTGCGGGGGAGTGGGGTGTTGCCATGGTTCAGAGTCTCCGGAGTCCTTCGCGTACGGCCGTGAGCAGGCCGAGGTCCACGCCCCCGGCGGCGCGGGCGACCGAGAGGGGTGCCCGGGCCTTCAGCAGGCCCTGGGCGACGAGGTCGCCCAGCAGGATCTTGGTGACCGAGACCGGGAGGTCCAGGCCGGCCGCGACCTCGGCGACGGCGGCCGGGCGGCGGCAGCGGTCGAGGATCAGCCGGTGTTCGGGCTGGAGGCCGCGGGCGCCGGTGCGGCTGCCCCGCGCCAGGGCCGCGTCGGCCTCCTCCTCGGCCGTGGTGAGCACGGTGATCAGGGTGAGGTCGTCGCGCTCGGGCGCGGTCCGGCCGCGGGTGATGGTGTACGGGCGGACCATGACGCCGGTCTCGTCCTCGGCGTACGGTTCCTCCAGCTCGCTCCAGTGCGGCGTCCGGCCGCGGGCCCGCGGGTCCTCCTCGCCGGTGTGCGGCCCCACCCCGGTCAGCCCCGGGTCCGGGAGGCGAAGACGTCGAAGGACGCGGGGGCGCCCTCGGCGCGGGCCGGGGTGGTGAGCTTCTGGCCGACCTGCTGCACCAGGGTGTGCATGGCGACGGACATCACCTCGGCGTCGACCTCCTGGGAGGCGACCACGGCCAGGTGGGTGCCCTGGGCGGCGGCGATGACGAACAGCCAGCACTCGGCGAGCTCGACGATCACCTGGTGTACCGGCCCGCCGTCGAAGAGCTGGCCGACGCCCCGGGCGAGCGACTGCTGGCCGGTGGCCACGGCGGCGAGGCGCTCGGCGTCGGCGCGCTCGATGGTGCGGGAGTGGCTGACCACGAGGCCGTCGTCGGAGAGCAGGACGGCGTTGCGGGTCCCGGGCACCGAGTCGACGAGTCCGTCCAGCAGCCAGTCCAGGTCCTGGTGGGTGGCGATCGTGCGGTTCATCACTGGTCATCCGTTCGTGTGGTTCGGGGGTCCGCGGCCGGCAGGGCCCAGGGGGAGGGCGCCGACGCGGGGGCGGGGGGACCGGCGGGCGGAGCGGGGGGAGCCGGCGGGGTGGGGCGGGCGGGCAGCGGGTGTTCGCCGCTGTCCTGGGAGCGGGCGGCGCGGGACTGCCGCTGGAAGGCGCCGATGGTGGCGCCGGAACGGCGGACGGGCCGTTCGGTGCCCTGGGGGTGCTCGGACGGGGCGGCGGCGGGCTGCCCGGCCGCCGGGTCGACCCATTCCTGCCGGGTCGGCGGGGGCACCCGCAGCTCGGCGGCCAGGCTGGCCTGGCGGACGCGCTGGGGCAGCGGCGGCTGGCCGCCCTCGACCTGGCTCACCGGCACGGCGGAGGGGTACTCGCGGTGCCGGCGCCGCTCGGCCAGCCGGTAGTGGTCGGCCGGGCGGTACTGCTCGTCGGCGTACGGGGCCTCGGCCTCGGTGACCCGGGCGTAGGCGATGTCCGGGTAGGCGGGGGCCTCCGGCGCGGGGGTGGCGGTGCCGGTGGCGGGCTGCGCCCCGGCCGGTGCGGCGGCGTAGGCCGGGGCCGGGTCGACGGGGGAGCTGTGCTGGATCGGCTGCTCGTACGACGGCGCCTGCTCGTACGGCTGCGGCGACGCCTGCTGATGGGACTGCGCCGGGAACGGGGCCTCCGGGAACGGCGCTTCCGGGAATGCCGCTTCCGGGAATGCCGCTTCCGAGAACGGTGGTTCCGGGAGCGGGGCTTCCAGCGGCCCCGGCTCCTGGAAGGCCGGGGCGACGCACCGCGCCGGAGCGACGGTCGCGACCGGTGCGCCGACGCCGGCCCCGAGGCCGACCCCGCCGACCCCGACCGGCAGCTGCTCGAAGGAGTCCACCGGTGCGACCGGCGGCCCGACCGCGACGGTCGGCTGGGCCGCCTCGTCGGAGGCGGAGCGCACCGCCCGGCGGGAGCGCCGGACCAGCGGGATGGGTTCGACGGGGGCGGCGTCCGGGAGTCCGGCGTCGCCGTCGATGACCAGCTCGTCGGGGACGAGCACGACCACCCTGGTGCCGCCGAAGGCGGACGGCCGGAACTCGATCCTGAGTCCGGTGAGCGAGGCGAGCCGGGCGACGACGTGGAAGCCGAGCCGGATGTCGTCGGCCCGGGCGAGCACGTCGGTGCGCGGCGGGCGGCTCATCAGCTCGTTGGCCGCGTCGTACTGTTCCGGGTCCATGCCGAGGCCGCGGTCCTCGATCTCGACCGCGAGGCCGCGGCCGACCATGGCGGCCCGGACCTCGACCGGGGTGGGCGGCTTGGAGAAGGTGGTGGCGTTCTCCATCAGCTCGGCGAGCACGTGGGCGACCGGCCCGACGGCCCGTTCGGAGAGCCAGGGGTGGCCCTCGACGTCGATCATGATCCGCCGGTAGTCCTGCACCTCGCCCTGGGCGGAGCGCAGCACGTCCAGCAGCGGGACGGGCTTGCGCCAGCGCCGCTGGGGCTGGCCGCCGGCCATGATGACGAGGTTCTCCTCGTAGCGGCGCAGGCGGGCGGTGAGGTGGTCGAGGTCGAACAGGCCCTCCAGGACCTCCGGGTCCTCGTGCTTGCGCTCCAGTTCGTCGAGCTTGCGCAGCTGGCGCCCGATCAGCAGCTGGGTGCGGCGGGCGATGCGCTGGAGCAGCCGTTCGAAGCCGCGGTGCTGGTCGGCCTGCCGGACGGCGGCCTCCAGGGCGGCGGAGCGGGCCAGGTTGAGGGCCTGGCCGAGGCGGGCGAGTTCGTCGGTGCCGTTGCCGTGCTCGCCGGTGGTGACGGCGCGGCTCGCGGCCTCGGTGTCGACCTGTTCGCCGCGGCCGAGGCGGTCGACCACCTCGGGCAGGGTGCGCTCCATCTCCTCGGCCTGGGTGTGGAGTTCCTTGATGCGGCGGCGCAGCGAGCGGCTGAGCCGCCAGGAGGCGATGACCACCGCGATGACGGTGATCAGGCCGACCACGGCGGTCAGCACGACGCGGGTGAGCAGGCCGAGGATGGTGCCCTTGCCGACCTCGACGATGGCGCCGGTGCGGGCCTCGATGGCCTTGACCAGCTGGGGGTTGAGCTGGTCGACGGCCTGGCGCCACTGGTCCTGGGCGGCGGGCAGTTTGACGGTGCCGTTGGACTCGGCGGCGGTGGGCCGGGTGAGCTGCTGCTCGACGGCGGTCTTGGCCTGCCAGGCGGGGCTGTTCATCAGGTCGTGCCAGGCGGCGGCCTCGCCGTCCGGGACGTACGGGACGACCTGGACGGTGAACAGGTGGTCCTGGGCGCCGATCAGCTGCTGGACCTGCTGGTAGTCGGCGGTGCTGAGCCGGCCGGTGGGCCAGCCGCGGGCCAGGACGGCGTCCTCGCGGGCCAGCATCTCCTTGGCCCAGAAGGAGTTGACCAGGGTCTTGGACACCCAGGTGACCTCGCCCGCGTCGACGTGGCTGAGCGCGGTGAACAGCCGCAGGTCGACGGCGATGAGGTCGGTGTAGTACGTGAAGACGGCCTGCTGGTCGAGGGCGCCCTTGTCGACGGCGGCCCGTTCCTCGGCCAGTTTGCCCATGGCCTGCCGGGCTTCGGCGACGGCGGTGCGGACGTCGTCGGGGGCGTTGTCGGCGGTCTCGCCGGACAGCGCCTGGAACTGGCGCACCGCGTCGTCGGTCAGCTGCCGCTGGTGGCGCAGCTGGTCGGCGTTGCTGCCGGGCCGGGCGAGCGCCTCGGCGCTGAGCCGGCGCTCCTCCTGGAGGTTGTAGTAGACGATGTTGGACGGCTGGCCGGCCTTCTGGGCGAGCATGCCCTGGGCGGCCTGGCGCTGGAAGTCGAAGACGGTCTCACCGCTGGTCACCGCCCAGAGGGCGACCAGGGCCAGGCTGGGGACGACGGCCAGGACGAGCAGCGCCGTCCGCAGGGACAGGCGTGGACGCCTGCGGGGGGTCTTCGGCGTCGGGGGCCGCCGATTCGCACGCGCGCGCAGAGCAGACTCCTTGGGACTGGCGGCCGGCCGGTGAGGGGCGGGCCGTCCGGGCACGGGCTTTTGACGAAGCGATACTAGCCATATCGTGTGATTGGAGTGAAAGCCCGTGTGCCACCTGCGTGGTGCTTGTGCACCAGCCGGACACAATGTCACCCCCGCGTTGACCGTCTGTGTCCGAAGCAGCCGGGTTTGCTCCTGCCTGACACAGTGTCGTCCCCACTCCGGGCCGTTGGGTGGCCGCGGTGTGAAAACTGTGTGACGCCCCTCCGGAAGACGGCCCGCGCCCTCCGGTGGGTTCAGCGAGGGCCGCCCGCCGGTGACTTCGAGGGGAGCATCCGCCGGTGGGTTCAACGGGGCCGCCCGCCGCTGGGTTCAGTGCGGGCTGAGCAGCCGCGAGCGCGTCGACTCCAGCTCCGCCGCCAGCACCCGCCCCGCCGCCGCCGGATCGCCCTCGTGCAGCGCCCGCACCAGCTCCGCGTGCGAGTCGTACCCCTGGTTCGGATCCCCCTCGCGTAGACCGAACAGTCCGACCAGGGCCACCAGGTGCTCCCGCAGCACCGGCGCGAACTGGGCGAAGAGGTCGTCCAGGACGGGGTTGTGGGCGGCGGCGACGATCGCCGTGTGCAGCGCGATGTCGGCGTCCACGAAGACCGCGTCGTCCGCGCCGCCGGCCGCCAGGCGTGCGGCCAGTGCGGCGTCCACGGCGGCCAGGTCGGTCTCCGTGCGGCGCTCGGCGGCCAGTCGGGCGGCCTGCACCTCGACCATCGTCCGCACCTCGTAGACGTGCGCCAGCTCGGCGGCCCGCAGCCGGGTGGCCCAGTCCCCGGCGGTCGGGCGGTCGGACGTTACGAACACCCCGGCGCCCTGGCGGGCGCGCACCATCCCGGCCGCGGCGAGGGTGCGCAGCGCCTCCCGGACGGTGGAGCGGCCGACGCCCAGCTCCTTGGCGAGCGCGACCTCGCCGGGCAGCCGGCCGCCGACCGGCCACTCGCCCGACCGGATCCGCCGCTCGATCAGTTCGGCGGCCTGGGCGGCGAGGTGGGAGGGGCGGAGCGGGGGCATCGTCGTCACCTGTCAGGTTGTCTGAGGACTTCGGTCATGGTTACCCTACCCGGCATGCAGCCGTGGAGCGCTCTCCTTCTTGGTGGCCGCAGCGGGGCGTGACCTGACCGGCACCCCGCTGCGGGGCGCCGTCCTGCCGGTCCCCGGAACCAGAGCGCGGGAATCCGATCCCGATCCGATCCCGATGATCCGGGCGCGATCCCGATGATCCGATCGTGATCCCGATCCCCGATGATCCGATCCCGCCGCCCGGCTCCGGCACCCGAGTCGAGGACCCCCGAGGACGCCCGATGCGATTCCCGACCCTGCACGCCCCCGCCGGCCCCACCCCGGCCGACGCCCCCGCCTGGAACCCCCAGCGCGGCGGCGCCATGCCCTCCCACCGCTACCGCCCCGCCCACGAGCGGGTCCAGGTGCCCGCCCTGCTGCGCCGCTGGCCCGGCCGCCGGACCGAGCGGGCCCCGCTCTGGGTGCCCGTCGACCTGCGCGACGGCAACCAGGCGCTCGCCGAGCCGATGGACCCGGCGCGCAAGCAGCGGATGTTCGACCTCTTCCTGGCCATGGGCTTCAAGGAGATCGAGGTCGGCTACCCCTCCGCCAGCCGCACCGACTTCGCGTTCGTGCGCCGGCTCGCCGAGACGCCCGGGGCGGTGCCGGAGGACGTCACCGTGGTCGTCTTCACCGCCGCCCGGGCCGACCTGATCGACCGCACCTTCGAGGCCGTCGAGGGCCTGCCGCGCGTCCTCGTCCACCTCTACACCGCCACCGCCCCGCTGTGGCGGGACGTCGTCCTCGGCAAGGACCGGGCCGAGCTGCGGGCGCTGATCACCGCCGCCGCCGAACGGATGGCCCGGCTCGGGGGCGACCGGGACGGCGTGCGGTTCCAGTTCTCGCCCGAGGTGTTCAACCTGACCGAACCGGACTACGTGCTGGAGGTCTGCAACGGCCTGACCGAGCTGTGGGACGCGAGTCCCGACCGGCCGGTGGTCCACAACCTGCCAGCCACCGTCGAGATCGCCACCCCCAACGTCTACGCCGACCAGATCGAGTACCTCGACCGCCACCTGGTCCGGCGCGACAGCGTGATCCTCTCCGTCCACCCCCACAACGACCGGGGCACCGGCGTCGCCTGCGCCGAACTGGCCGTGCTGGCCGGCGCCCAGCGGGTCGAGGGCTGCCTGTTCGGCAACGGCGAGCGCACCGGCAACGTCGACCTGGTCACCCTGGCGCTCAACCTGCACACCCAGGGCGTCGACCCGATGCTCGACCTGTCCGACATCGACACGATCCGCCGCACCGTCGAACACTGCAACCGGCTGCCCGTGCACGAACGCCACCCCTACGCGGGGGACCTGGTGCACACCGCCTTCTCCGGCACCCACCAGGACGCCATCAAGAAGGGCTTCGCCCGGCACGCGCGGACCGCCGCCGAACTCGGCCTGCCCGAACGGGAGGCGCCCTGGTCGGTGCCGTACCTGCCGATCGACCCGGCCGACCTCGGGCGCGACTACGAGGCGGTGATCCGGGTCAACAGCCAGTCCGGCAAGGGCGGCATCGCCTACCTGCTGCAGAGCGCCGCCGGACTGGAGCTGCCCCGGCGGCTGCAGATCGAGTTCGCCCGGGTCGTCCAGGAGGCCGCCGACGACAGCGGGCGGGAGGTGACCGGCGAGGAGCTGTACGCGCTGTTCCGGGCCGAGTACCTGGACGCCGGTGCCGCCCGCGCCTGGCGGGTCGACGGCGGCCGGGCCGAGGTGGACGGCCGCCCGGGCCGCGGCGCCGGGCCGGTGGACGCCGTCGCGGACGCGGTGGGGGTGGAGGTGCTCTCCTTCACCGAGCACAAGGTCGGGGGCAGCCCGGACGCGATCGCCTACGTCGAGGCCCGGGCGGGCGACGGCGCGGTGGTCTGGGGCGTCGGACGCGACGCCTCGGTGCTCACGGCCGGCGTACGGGCGGTGCTCAGCGCCGCCGCCCGCGCGGCCGCCCGCGCGGCGTCCGGAACGGCTTCCGGGATGGCGTCCGGGGTGGCTTCCGGACGCGGAAAGGCATGATGGGGCGATGAGTTCACCCCTTCCCGCACGAAGCGTCGCGGTCGCCGAGGCACTGGCGGCCGCCGGCGTCACCGGTGAGATCCTCGTCCTGCCCGACTCCGCCCGCACCGCGGCCGAGGCCGCTGCCGCCCTCGGCTGCGAGGTCGGGGCGATCGCCAACAGCCTGGTGTTCACCTGCGACGGCGAACCCCTGCTGGTGATGACCAGCGGCGCCCACCGGGTCGACACCGCCCACCTGGCGGCGGAGTTGGGCGCGGGCCGGATCACCCGGGCCTCCGCCGACCAGGTCCGCGAGGCCACCGGCCAGGCCATCGGCGGCGTCGCCCCCACCGGGCACCCGGCGCCGCTGCGGACCGTCGTCGACACCGCGCTGCGGCAGTACGAGGTGCTGTGGGCGGCGGCCGGGCACCCGCACACCGTGGTGCCGATGACGTACCAGGAGCTGCTGCGGGTCACCGGCGGCGCGGCGACGGCCGTGGTGCCGCCGTCGGAGCCGAGCGCGGCGGCCGACGGCTGACGGCCGGTAGCCGGGCTCGCAACGGCCCACCGCCGTCCCGGCGGCGGGCCGTCGCCGTGCGGCGCGTCCCTGGGACGCCCGGGACGCCGGGGGCACCCGGGCCGCAGACCGGTCCCGGGGGCGGACGGCGTCCCAGGGACGGGGAAGCGCTAGCGGGACGCCGTCGGCGGCTCCTAGCGTCTCCCCACGGCGGCCGGTCGCGGCCGACGGCCGTCCGGCGCCGCCGATCCCCTCTCCTGCGCTCCGCGCTCAGTCAGTCAGTGAGGAACCGTCATGAAACGCATCTCGGCCATCGTCGCCGCGATGTTCGCCGCGCTGCTCGCGGCCGTGCTCGTCGCTCCGGCCGCCCAGGCCGCGAGCTGGCCGCTGGTCCGCAGCGGTGACCGCGGTGACAACGTCACCACCGTCCAGTACCTGCTGTCCGCCCGCGGCTTCGCGACCGGCGTCGACGGCGACTTCGGCCCCGGCACCGAGGGCAAGGTCAAGGCCTTCCAGCAGTCCGCCGGCCTGAACCCGGTCGACGGCATCGTCGGCGGCGACACCTGGTCCAAGCTGATCGTCACGGTCCGCAACGGCGACAACGGCGACGCCGTCAAGGCCCTCCAGGTCCAGCTGAACGCCCACGGCGCCGGCCTCGCCGTCGACGGTGCCTTCGGCCCCGGCACCGACGGCAAGGTGCGCGCCTTCCAGCAGAGCGCCGGCCTGAACCCGGTCGACGGCATCGTCGGCCCGGCGACCTGGGGCGCCCTGCTCGGCGGTGGCGGCAGCACCGGCGGTTCCGGTGGCGGCAGCGGTGACAAGCTCACCCAGTCGCAGGCCGCCTCGATCTTCTCGTCCGCCGGCATCACCTGGTCGTCCTCGGGCGGCTGCTCGGACCGCAACAACAGCAGCTGCACCTCCTTCGACGGCCTGCGCCGCGCCTCGGCCGACGGCGCCGTCAACTTCAAGCGGGCCAGCAACTGCGCGGTGAACATCACCGGTGGCACCGAGGCCGGCCACGCCAGCGGCACCTACAGCCACGGCACCGGCTACAAGCTGGACTTCGGCATCACGAGCTGCATCACCAACTACATCCACGGCAACTTCTCGCACAGCGGCACCCGCGGCGACGGCGCCGACCTGTGGACCGCCCCCTCCGGCAACATCTTCGCCAACGAGGGCAGCCACTGGGACGTCACCTTCATGAACTGACGCCTGCGGAGCGCTTCCTGAGCGGCGCACCCTGCTGGGGCAGGGCCACCGGAAACCCTCCGGTGGCCCTGCCCCGTCGCGTTGGGGGCGGCCTGGTACCCGGGCGCGGCCCGCCGGACCCCGCCCGCAGGGCGCCGTCCGCGACGGGGACACTGGGGTACGGGCCGTCCACCGGGCCGGCCCCTTCGCAGAGTTGACGAGGAGCCGACGTGCCCGCCCTGCTCATCCTGAACTACGACGTCACCGACCCCGAGCGCCTGGAGGCCTACCGCCAGGGCGCCGCCGCCGTCCTGCTGGGCCCCGCGGAGCTGGTCGCCAGCACCGACCGGACGGTCCACCTGGGCGAGGGCGGTCGCCCGCCCGGTGGCAGCCACACCGTGGTGCTGCGCTTCGCCGACGCCGAACAGGCCCACGCCGCTTACGCGTCGGACGCCTACCGGGGCCTGCTGGAGGAGCGCCTGGCGGCCACCGTCCCGTTCACGGCGATGATCGTGCCCGCCCTCTGACCCCGCCCCCCGACCCCTCCCTCCGTCGGGCACCGCACCGGGCACCGCGTCCGGTTACCGCACCCGGCGGACGACGGTGAAGCCGTCCCAGCCCTTGGCACCGACCGTCTGGAGCGCCGTGGCCTCCAGGCGGTCGTCCGCGGCGATGTCCGCGAGGACGGTGCGCACGCCCCGGACCCGGTCGTCGACGCTGTCCGGGTCCGTGACGGCGCCGTTGCGCACCACGTTGTCGATGACGATCACGCTGCCGGGGCGGGTCAGCGCCAGGGAGGCCTTCAAGTAGGCCGGGTTGCTGGGCTTGTCGGCGTCGATGAAGACGAAGTCGTACGGCTCGGTGCCGGCCTCGACCAGCTGCTCGGCCGACTTGAGCGCGGGGCCGGTGCGGAGGTCGACCCGCTCGGCGACGCCCGCCCGGCGCAGGTTGTCGGCCGCGACCGCGGCGTTCTGCGGCTCCAGTTCCAGGGTGGTGACGTGGCCGTCCCGGCCGACGGCGCGGGCCAGCCAGATCGTGCTGTACCCGGCCAGCGTGCCGAACTCCAGCACCCGCCGGGCGCCGCTCATCCCGCACAGCAGGGCCAGCAGCTTCCCCTGGTTCGCCGCGACCTCGGCCTGCGGCATCGTCGTCGCCCCGCCGGACCGCCGGGCGTGCACCAGCGCCTCGTCCTCGGGGACGAGGGTGTCGACGAAGTAGGCGTCGACCTCGCGCCAGGCCTGTTCGGATGCGTACATGCCGTCGTTCCTCCCCAGCGGTGGTCCCGGCCGCTCGGGTCAGTCGGCGAGCCAGGCGAAGTCCTCAGGATGGCGCATCTGGTGCAGGCAGACCAACAGCCCGTTCCTCTCGTCGAGGTCCTCGACGGCGTCCAGCCAGGGGACGGCGGCGAGGAGTTCCACCAGGTCGTCTGTGACGGCGGTGTCGAGGAAGGCGTCGAGGTCGGCGGGTATCGGGTCGTCGGTCAGGCAGAGCCAGGCGAGGGCGGCGCCGACCCGGACCTCCGGCGGGCGGGCCTCGTCCCGCCACCAGGCGTGCAGGAGCGCGGTGGTGGCCGGATCGCCCGCTTCCCAGGCGAGTTGACCGAGCGCCAGGACGAGGGAGGCGCGCACTGCCGGGTCCTCCTCGACGGCGAGGCGCCCGTGCAGCACGGCCGCGACCACGGGCGCCGGGGGCGGTACGACCGCCGCGGCCTGGGCGACGGCGTGGCGGATCTCCGGGTCCGGGTCGTCCAGCAGGTGGAGCAGCAGCGCCGCGTCCGCGGCCACGGCCGAACGGGCCGCCTCGATCGACCGGTTGGCCAGGCTGCCGTCCTGCTCGTACCGGGGCCGGTCCGCCGGGAGGCCGACGCGCAGCAGGCCGCCACGCGTCCCGTCGCCCCACGGCATCCGGTGGGCCACCGACGCCGTCAGCCGCACCAGCGAAGCGCGGTGCCGGGGGTGCGCGAAGGCGATGCGCAGCAGGAAGGGGACGGCCAGGGCGCCGGCCGTGGAGGTGCCGCCCTGGTGGGCGAGGCGGTTCCACAGTGTGGCGAGGGCTCCCTCGGAGGCCCTCGCGTCACCCAGGCGGACGGTCTCCAGCAGGGCGGGGACGTCCTGGGCCGAGCCGTAGGCGTGGTCGAACCGGGCCCAGGGCACCGCGTCGTAGCGCAGGTCGTCCTTGACCACCCGCGGTATCGCGGCCACGACCGGGCGCACGTCCTCACGCTCGGGCAGCGTGCCCGCCCAGCCCCTCGCGGCCGGTGCCGACGTCTCGGTCCCGATCCACCCCACAGCAGTTCCCCGTCCCGCAGACCAGTTGGTGCACACCCTTCCTCACATGTGCCACCGACAACCCGAAGGGCTGCCGGTGGCGAAGGTGGTGATGCTGGGGGATCGGGCGGCGTCAGGGCGCGGGCACCGGCTCCCGGTCGGTGGCCGGGGCGGTGCGCGGCGCCGGGGTCCGGGGCGGCGCCGGGCGGAGCAGGACGGCGCAGGCGAGGGCGGCCAGCAGGGCGAGCGAGGCCGCGACGATCAGGCAGAGCCGCAGGCCGTCCAGGAAGGAGCCGCTGAGCGCCGTCAGGGCCTGGCCGGTGGCCGGGCCGAGGTCCAGTCCGGCGACGGCGCCGAGGCCCTGCGCGCGGGCGACGTCGACGACGTGGCCGGCGGTCGCGGCCGGTACCCCGGCGTCCGTGAGCCGGCCGGGCAGGGCGTCCACGGCCCGGGTGGTCAGCAGGGCGCCGAGCACGGCCGGGCCGAGGGCGCCGCCGACCTGGCGGAAGGCGTTGTTGCCGGCCGCGGCCATGCCCGCCAGGTGGTGCGGGACGGCGGAGACGGCGGTGGCGGTCATCGGGGTGAGCACGGCGCCCAGGCCGAGCCCGAGCAGCAGCAGCCGCCAGGCGATCGAGCCGAAGGAGGTGTGGGCGTCGAGGTTCGTCAGCGACAGCAGCGAGCCCGCCGTGACGACCAGGCCGGAGGTGATCAGGACCCGGGCGGACACCCGGTGCATCAGGCGCCCGACGGGCAGGCTGGCGGCCAGCGACGCCCCGGTCACCATGACCATCCGCAGGGCCGCCTGGAGGGTGGTCAGGTGCTGCACCAGGCCGAAGTACAGGCTGAGCGCGAAGAAGAAGCCGATCAGACCCAGGAAACTGATCATGGCGACCAGCGAGGTGGCGGTGAAGGCCGGGCTGCGGAACAGGGCGGGGTCGATCATCGGACTCGCGCTGCGCCGCTCCACGGCGACGAAGACGACCGCGGCGAGCGCACCCAGCACCAGGGCGGCCACCGTGGCGGGCTCGCCGAAGCCGTTCGCGCCGCCCTCGATGACGCCGTAGACCACGGCGGTGACGGCCACGGCCGCGCTGATCTGTCCCGGCCAGTCGAGCCGACGGCCGTGCGGGGCGCGCGAGTCGGGCAGCAGGAACGCGGCGACGGCCAGCACGACCAGCGACACCGGGACGGGCAGCAGGAAGATCCAGCGCCAGGCGACGTGGTCCAGCAGCACGCCCGCGATCAGCGGACCCACGGCCAGCGAGGCCAGCAGGGACATCGCCCACAGCCCGATGAACCTCCCGCGCTCCCGGTGGTCGGGCACCGCGTGGCTGATCAGCGCCAGCGTGGTCGGCAGCAGCGCCGCCGCGCCGAGGCCGGAGGCGGCCTGCCCGGCCCACAGCACCTGGACGGAGTCGGAGCCCAGCGAGACCGCCGCGCCCACCGCGCACAGCGCCATGCCCGCCTGGAACACCCGCTTGCGGCCGTGGACGTCGCCGACCACGCCGGTGGTCAGGATCAGCGCGGCCATCGGCAGCACGAACGCGTCCGACACCCAGGACAGTTGGGCCGTGGTGGCGCCGAGCGCCCGCTGGATCGCGGGCAGGCTGACCGACACGGTGGTCACGGGCAGGTAGGCGACGAAGACGCCCAGGCAGGCCATGACGAGGGTGACGCCCCGTCCGGTCCTGGGGCCTTGCATCGTTGCGGAGTTCACGGAGGTCGTCCTTCGGGTGCGGAGGGTGCGGAGGGTGCGGAGTCGCCGACCAGCTTCACCCCGGCGGGTTCGGGATCCCCGAACGATCTCGGAGGACGTTCCGGAACATCCATTCCGGTGCCGACTGTGTGATGATTCCGCCATGCCCGACGCTCTGGACCGCACGATCATCCACGGACTCCACTACGGCCCGCGGGTCCCCTTCCGCCGCCTCGCCGAGGTCATCGGGGTGTCCGAGCAGACCGTGGCGCGCCGCTACACCGCGCTGCGCCGCAGCGGGGTCCTGCGCGTCGTCGGCCTGAGCTCCGCCGCCGCCCACGGCCGGGCCGAGTGGATCGCCCGCCTGCGCTGCCGACCCGACGCCGTGGGGCCGCTCGCCGACTCCCTCGCCCGCAGGCCCGACGTCGCCTACGTCGGCATCGCCTCCGGCGGTTCGGAGATCAACTGCATCATCCGCTCACCGGCCGGCACCGGCCGCGACGACGTCCTGCTGCGGCAGCTCCCCAAGGCGGCCTCCGTCCTCGACATGAGCGTCGACCTGCTCATCCACCCCTTCGGCCCCGAGCGCGCGGGCGGCTGGACCGGCGGCGAGGGCTCCCTCACCGAGGAGCAGGTCCGCCGGCTCGCCGGGGAGCGCCCCGCCCCCGTCGGCCCCCCGCTCACCCCGACCGACGAGGACCTCCCCCTGCTGGCCGCCCTGGCCGAGGACGGCCGCGCCTCCCACACCCGCCTCGCCGAGGTCACCGGCTGGTCCAAGCCCCGCGTCGCCCGCCGGATGGAGGCCCTGGAGTCCTCCGGCTCGCTGGTCTTCGACATCGACACCATGCCGGAGCGGCTCGGCTACGAACTCAACGCCACCCTCTGGCTCCAGGTCGACCTGTCCGGGCTGCACCGCATCGGCGAGGAGATCAGCCGGCACGACGAGGTCGCCTTCGCCGCGGCCGTCAGCGGCCGGCACAACATCATGGCCGTCGTGTTCTGCAAGGACACCCCGGACTTCTACCGCTACCTGAGCACCCGCCTCGCCCGCATCGAGGGCATCCGCGGCTACGAGATCAGCGTCCGCGTGCGCCGCCTCAAGCAGGCCGCCTCCCTGATCCACCACGGCCGGCTGATCCACCCGGCCCTGGCCTGACGGGTGCTGCGGCGCCGGCCTGCCGGTGGGCGCGGCGGGCCGGGGCCGGTCTGCGCTACTTCTCGTAGGCGGTCCACTGCTGGTTCTGGGAACCGACCGACAGCTCGGTGGTCACCCGCTGGTCCTGCCCGTTGGCCTGGAGGACGTAGTCCAGGTACTTCACGCTGGCGATGGCCGTGGCGTCCACGCTCGGTTCGACGATCCACCGCTGGGCGAGGTTGGTCGCGTCGCAGTTCTGCTGGGTGACGGCCTTGCCGGGGCCGGCGGCAGCGAGGCACTTGCCGTAGTGGGTGCCCTTGATGGTGAAGGTGCCGTTGCCGAGCGGAGTGAGGGTCCAGACCTGGTAGGTGAGGTTGGGGTCGCGGGTCCAGACCTCGCCGCCGAGGTACTCGTCCAGGTTGTTGAAGTCGCTCTGGACCTGGAGGGAAGCGGTGACCGGGACAGCGGCCGAGGCCGTTCCGCAGTTCAGGACGGCGCCGCCGGTGAGGGAGGCGGCCGCCACGAGGGTGGCGACGGCCTTCTGGGTGATGCGCACTGCTTCTCCTAGTTCGAGGGGTCGGCGAGCCCGGGGTGGGCCCGCCCGGCCGCGAAACTAGGGGTGCGAGGGAAGTCGTTTGTGGACGACTCGATGAGGGTAGGCCAACTGGTTCAGGCGTTTCGCTGGGACGGCGCAGCGGTGGCGGTCGCGAGGGTGAGGAGGGCGACCTCGACGGTGCGGTACCGGCCCGCCGCTGGGTGGCGGCGGACCGGTACCTGAAAGGGCGTCACTTCAAGTAGGGGGTCCACTGCTGGTTCGTGGTGCCGAGCGACAACTCGGTGGTGACGGGCCTGTCCAGGCCGTTGGCCTGGAGGACGGTGTCCAGGTACTTCGCGCTCGCGATGGCCGTGAAGTCCAGGCCCGGGTCGAGGTACCACCGTTGGGCGAGGTCGTTCGCGTTGCAGGGCTTCTGGGTGACGTTCGCCCCGAGGCCGTTGCTCGCGATGCACTTGCCGTAGTGGGTGCCCTTGATGGTGAAGCTGCCGTCGCCGAGCGGGGTGAGGGTCCAGTTCTGGTACGTGAAGCTGGGGTCGCGGGTCAGCACGGTGGTGCCGAGGTACTCGTCCAGGTTGGTGTTGTCGCTCTGGGCCTGGAGGGAGGCGGTGACCGGGACGGCGGCCGTGGCGGTCCCGGAGTTGAGGACGGTGAGGCCGGAGAAGGAGACGGCCGCCGCGAGGATCGCGACGGCCTTGTGGGTGATGCGCACTGCTGCTCACTCCTAGATCTAGGTAGTCGCGAGCCCGTTCGGTCGGGCCCGCTCAGCCGCGAAGCTAGGTGGGCGGCGGTGCGGTTCGGCCGCAGCTCGGGAGGTGTCGGCCCGAGTGGTCACGGTGTTTCACCTGGATGGGTCAGCCGATGCCGCCGCCCCCCGATGCCACCTGAACCCGGCCATAGCCGGACTCCCGGCAACTCGCACCCGTGAACCGCGAGGAGTGGGAAGTCGACGCTGCCGACTTCCCGTTCCTCCCGCGTGCCAGGGCCGCTACAGCGCGGCGCGGTACGCCTCCAGGCGCTCGGCCAGTTCCTCCGGGTGGCCGAGCATCGGCAGGTGGTCGCCGGGCATCTCGTCCGGCTCGATGCCGAGCCGCTCGACGGCCAGCCGCCGCATGAACTCCACCGGGAAGAACCGGTCACCGGCCGACAGCAGGACCTCGGTCGGCACCTGCGGCCAGGCGTCCAGTGGCCACGGGTCGCCGAACGGCGCAGCTGCTTGCGGTTGTTGGTGATGCGTCAGGAGTTCGGCGGCGAGCTCCGCCGAGGTGTCGTGCAGGTAGAGGGTGACCGGGTCCTCCTCGGTGCCCTCGGGGACGCCCCGCCGCCGGTCGGCCTCCTGCCGGGCCCCGCCGTACCCGGTGGTGTCCCACCACGCGCCCGGCGTCTCGCCCGGGGCCGGGATCTGGGCCTGGAGCATGACCAGCAGGTCCACCGGCACCCGCGCGCACACCAGCGGCCCGGTGAAACCGCCGAACGAGTGCGCCACCACGACGAGTTCGGACCGGTCGCCGATCGCCGCCACCACCGCGTCCGCGTACGCGCCGAGCCCGGCCGACTCGTCCCCGCACGGCAGGTCCGGTGCGATCACCTCATGGCCCCGGCCGCGCAACTCGGCGGCCAGCGGCCCCCAGTACCACGCGTCCGCCGCCGCGCCGTGGATCAGTACGTACGTCGCCACCGTGCCCAACCTCCGTCTGCTCGGGAACTCGCCGCTCTCCGGCGCCGGGTGACCCCGTCACAAGCTACCCGCCCGCACCGGCCGCCCATCGGTTCCCACGACGGCCGGGCGGACGGCGGAACCTCAGGGCATGCCCGCCGGGCCACGTTCGGCGTCGGTGAGGTCGAGGGCGTTCAATCGTTGACGCCATCCGTCGACGCCTTCGGTCTCGTCCAACGAAGTGGCGAGCTCGATCAGCGTGGTGAGCGTCCGGGCCGTGTCCACGGGCGGTGCGGTGGGCCCGTGCCTACGCAGGGCGGTGGTGAGGACCCGCAGGGCGGCGCGGTCGTCGTTCTTGAACTCGCTGAGGATCCGGGCGTTGTCGAGGGCCCTGGCCAGCCCGGTGAGCTCCTTCGAGCCGCCGTACTCCAGCCCTGCGGGTTCGTCCCGCTGGATGAAGATGACCGAGTTCCCGGACGGGTCGACCATGGTGAACCGGCTTGCCCCCGGCCGGAACCGGGTGATGCGCGGCCTGCCCTTGGCCGGGACCTTCCCGTAGGCGGCGCGCAGGGCTCTGCTGAACTCGGCGTGGTAGGGCGCGACATCGTCGACCAGGATCAGGCAGCCTCCCACCTCCTCCTGGCCCGGGTCGGTGTTCTTCGGCGGTGTTCCGAAGTGCAGGGCGAAACCGCTCCACTCCAGTGCCAGGTAGAGGTAGGGCCGGGTCTGCTGGAAGGTGACCTCGAACCCCAGCGCCCGGTAGAACTCCAGCGTCTCCTCCACCGAAACGCACGGCATCACCGGCACCGTCGTCTCGTTGGCCCGTATCGTCGCTTCCGTCATGCCCGCCGCCTCTCGGTCTCCGCTCGGCACCACCGCTCCGAGCTTGCCGCAGATCGCGTTTTCGCGCCTATGGGGATCCCGGGGCGGCCGACGGGAAAGCCGGGTGCTCGAACGTCCCGGTCCCGCCTACGATCGCCCGCATGGAGCGACACGTGCCCCGTGGCCTCGGTCCCGTGGACAGTCATGCCGCCCGGTGCTGGGAGCGGGGCGACGCCGGGCACGAGCGGAGCATCCGCCTGCACCCGGTGCATCCCGAACGGAACCTCGCGCGGTACGTCGAGCGGATCGAGGCGGCGGGGTGGCGGCTGGTGGAGCGGACGTACCGGGACGACGGGGCCCACCGCCGGTGTTCGATGCGGTTCGCCCGTGGCGCCGGGTGAGCCCGGCCTCAGGTCAGGGTGCCCAGGGCCTGGAGGCCGGTGCGGCTGCTGCGGTAGACGGTGGAGCCGGCGGCGGCCAGCGAGACGTAGGTGTACCCGGTGCCGGAGCGGAGGTCGTCCGGGGCGTCCTGCCAGCGCGGGCTGCCGGTGGTGAGGTCGAAGGCGAACAGCCGGTCGTCGTTGGTGCCGACGTAGGCGACGCCGTTCGCGGTGGTCATCGAGCTCTCGCCGCGGCCCAGCCCCAGGGTCACGGTGGCCGTCCAACGCGGCTCGCCGGTCTCCGTGTCCATCCCGACGAGCTGCGTCCCGCTGAGGAAGCAGACCGTCCCGTCCGCGGCCGACAGCGGGTGGTTGGTCGCGCCACGCTGCATGCGCTGCCAGCGCACCCGGCCGGTGGCCGCCTCCAGCGAGCAGACCCATGTGGTGGTCGCGGTCCCGCCGGCGTAGGTGAGCAGGACGGCGCCCCGGTGGACGACGGGGGTGGTGTTGACGCCGGGGACGGTCTCCTGCACCCAGCGCTGCTCGCCGGTGCGCGCGTCGAAGGCGCGGGCCCCGGCCCCGCCGGTGTACACGGTGTCGCCGTCCGCGGCCAGGAAGTCCCCGGCACCCGACGCCTTGCTCCAGCGCGTTTCGCCGGTGGCCGGGTCGTGGGCGTGCAGTGCGCCCCCGTGGACCGCGAACACGAGGCCGCCGCCGACGGCGACCGGGGTCTGCTCGGCGGGGAGCTCGGCCCACTCCGGCACCGGCACCTGCCAGCGCACCTCGCCGGTGGCGGCGTCCAACGCCTGCAGCCCGGTCGAGGTGGCCGTGTACACCGCGCCGTCGCCCACCGCCGACGGGCGGCCGCCCAGGTAGGCGGAGACGGCGTCGGGCGAGTCGACCGCCCGGCTCCAGCGGACGGCGCCGGTGCGGGGGTCGAGCGCGCGCAGGTTGCCGTCGGACCCGGAGACGTAGAGGTCCCGCTGCGGGCCGTCGGTCAGGAGGAGCCGCCCGTTCGCGGCCGTCGTGCTCCAGAGCCGGGGGCCGTGCTCGGCGCTCCGGTCCGCCCACCAGCGGGCACCGCCCGCGACGGCGAGCGCGCCGATGCCGCCCGCCGCGCTCAACAGCAGCCGCCTGCGGTTGATCTGGTTGACCTGGGGGCGGGCCGGCGGGTTCTGGGCTGCTGCATCGGGATTCACTCCGTACAGGACTTCGTACCCGCTCGGATGGTTCCCGGCGCGCAACCCGGTGGCGGTCGGCGCGCAACCCGGTGGCGGCCGGCGCGGGAATCGGGGAGGCTCGGGCGCATGGTCTCGGTAGTGCAGAACGTGGCGGTCGACTGTGCGAACGCCTATGAGCTGGCCCGCTTCTGGAGTGAGGTGACGGGCCGACCGCTCGGCCCGGACGACGGGCCCGGCGACGAGGAGGTGGCGGTGATGCTCGCGGAGGGGCCGGTGCTGTACTTCAGTCAGGTGCCCGAGCCGAAGACGGCCAAGAACCGCCTCCACCTGTGCCTGCGCCCGGAGGGCCCGCGCGACCAGGAGGTGGCACGGCTGCTGGAGCTCGGCGCCACCCTCGTCGCCGACCGCCGCGAGCCGGACGGCACCGGGTGGGCGGTGCTCGCGGATCCCGAGGGCAACGAGTTCTGCGTGCTCCGCAGCGCCGCCGAGCGGGCCGCCACGGAGGCGGGGGCCTGAGCCGCCGTTCGACCCCGGCACTACGGGTGTCGTACGGGCGACTACAGGTGCAGTGTCGCCAGTTCCTCGGCCGTCAGCAAGAGCCCGGCCGCGGCGGCGGAGTCGCGGACGGAGGCGGGGCGGCGGGCGCCGGGGATCGGCAGGACGCCGGGGGACTGGGCGAGGTGCCAGGCCAGGCAGATCTGCTGGGGGCTGACGCCCCGGGCGCGGGCGAGGGCGTGGAACGGGGTGTCGGTCGCCGGTGCGGCGGCGCCCGGGTCGTCGACGGCGCTGGTGGAGATGCCGCCGAGGGGGCTCCAGGGGAGGAAGGCCAGGCCGAGTGCGGCGCACAGGTCGAGGGTGTCGCGGGTGGCGGTGTACGCCGGGGAGAAACGGTTCTGAACGGAGACCAGGTGCGGGCCGAGGATCTCCCAGGCGGTGCGGATCTGCGCGCAGTCCACGTTGGAGATGCCGACCAGCCGTACCGTCCCCGCGTCCACCAGCTCGCGCAGCGCGCCGACCGAGTCGGCGAAGGGCACGGCCGGGTCGGGCTTGTGCAGCTGGTAGAGGCCGATGGCCTCGACGCCCAGCCGCGCGGCCGAGGCCCGGGCGGCCCGGTGCAGGTGGCGCGGGTCGCCGTCGACCGTCCAACTGCCGTCCCCGGGGCGGCCCCGCCCGCCCTTGGTCGCCACCAGGACGTCGTCGGTGCCGCCGCCGTACGTGGCCAGGGCGCGGGCGACCAGGCGCTCGTTGTGGCCCACCTCGTCCGCGTGCCAGTGGTAGGAGTCGGCGGTGTCGATCAGCGTCACGCCCGCGTCCAGGGCGGCGTGGACGGTGGCGACGGCCTGCTCCTCGGCCGGGCGGCCCTCGACCGACAGGGGCATCGCGCCCAGGCCGATCGCGCCGACGCCGAGGCCGCCGATCCGGCGGGTGGCGGGAGTCGTGGGGAGCGTGCTCATGCGTGGGCCTCCTTGACGGCCTGGGGCAGCCAGTCGGTGACGGGGGAGAAGCGGAAGCCCTGGTGGGCCGCCCGGCAGGTGTCCATCGCGTAGCAGTGGTCGAAGGAGAACGGGGAGTGCGGCCCGCCCGCACCGGCGACGGCCAACTCCGGCTCCCGGCCGACCACCTGGCCGACCACGGCGGACAACTCCCGTACGTCCAGGGCCTCCGGGGAGGCCGCGTTGACCGGGCCGGTGAAGTCCGCCTGCGCGGCCCAGGCCAGGAACCGGGCGATCTCCGGCGCGTGGACGAAGGACGCGCGCTGCGGCGACGGGTGCACGGCCACCGGCAGGCCGCGCCCGATCCGCTCCACGTAGTGCGCCAGCCGACCGGTGAAGTCGGCGCCGCCGAGGACGTGCGCGGTGCGGACGGCGACCAGGTCGAAGGGGGCCAGCCGGGTGAGCAGGGCCTCCGCCTGGCGCTTGCCCTCGGCGTAGTTCTCCGACCGGAACTCCTGCTCGGACCAGGGGAGTCGCAGGTCCACCCGCTCGGCCGACAGGTCGAGCGCCTGCTCCGGCAGCGGTGCGCCGCCGGGGCGGCCGAGGTGGGCGTAGACCTCGACGGTGGAGGTGAGCAGGTAGCGCGGGGTGCGGTCGGCGAAGACCCGCGCGGCGACGGCCGCCTGGACGGGCGTGTAGCAGACCTGGTCCACGACGGCGTCGAAGCGCCGGTCGCCGAGCGCGGCGTTCAGCGCGGCCTCGTCGTTGCGGTCGGCGCGCAGGTGGGTCACGCCGTGCGGGGCGGGGACCGAGCCGCGGTTGACCACCGTCACCGCGGCGCCCGCGTCGCGGAGCTCCTCGATCAACTGCCTGCCGAAGTAGCGGCTCCCGCCGATCACGCACACGTCCATCGTTCGGATCCCCTCTGTCCGGCCCGGTTCCGTACCGTGCCGTCCCATGCCGTGCTGTCCCGCACCGTGCTGTCCCGCACTGTGCCGCCCCGCCCGCTGCGGGTCGGCTTCGGTGGTCAGCCTGCCGCGCACGGGGCGACAGCAGTAGTGTCGAGCTGGAGCCCTCGTCATAAGGAGAACTGTTGATCGACGTCCAGCGGCTGGCCGTACTGCGGGAGGTCGCCCGCCGCGGCAGCTTCAACCAGGCGGCGCAGGCCCTGCACTGCACGCCCTCGGCCGTCTCCCAGCAGGTCGCCGCCCTCGAACGCGGCCTCGGCGCGCCCGTCGTGGAGCGCTCCACCCGGGGCGTCACCCTCACCGACGCGGGCCGCCTCCTGGTCGAGGCGGCCGACGCGATCGCCGCCGAACTCGCCGACACCCGGCAGCGCATCGACCGGCTGACCGCCGAACGGACCGCCCTGACCGTCGCCACCTTCGCCAGCGGCGGCCGCCGCCTGCTGCCCGCGGCGCTCGCCGCCTTCGCCGCCGACCACCCCGAGGTGGAACTCACCGTCCTGGAGGCGGAGCCGGAGGAGAGCCTGCCCGCCGTCCGCGAAGGCCGGGCCGACCTCGCCCTCGCCTACCACCTCGACGGGCCGCCGCCCAGCCGCCCCGGCGACCGCTCCGGCCTGGACTGGACCCCGCTCGGCGCGGACCCGCTGCGGGTCGTCCTGCCCGTCCGGCACCCGGCCGCGATCCGCTACCGGGACCGGCCCGAGCCGCCGCACCTGGCCGAACTCGCCGACCAGCGCTGGATCCTGGGCTGCCGCAAGTCCGCCGGCCAGCTCACCCACCACGCCGCCCTGGCCGGGGTCGAGCTGCGGATCTGCTGCACCGCGACCGACTACGAGTTCGCCCAGTCCCTCGTCCGGGGCGGGATCGGCATCGCCCTCATCCCCGAGATCGGCCTCGCCCCGCACCCCGACCTGGTCGCCCTCCCCCTCGCCGAACCCGGCCCCCGCCGCCACCTCGGCCTCGCCCTCGCCCGCCGCCGCCGGGGCCACCCCGCCCGCCTGGCCGAAGACCTGGCCGCCCACCTGACCGGCCGAGGATCAGGCGGGTCCTGACGCGACGGGCCCTCGCGGCCCGTCGACCCGAGGGAGCCGTTCCCGGCGGCGGGGGCCGTCCACGGCGCACCCCGCCGGGCTGGAATGCGGTGGGCCCGGGGGCGGTGGGCGCGCCAGAATGCCCGTCATGCAGGCGATCACCGAGCACATCGAGCACATGGCGGCCCGGCTGGCCGAAGTTCCGGGCGTGGTGGGGGTGATGCTCGGGGGCAGCCGGGCGCGGGGGGAACACCGGCCGGAGTCCGACTGGGACCTCGGGGTGTACTACCGGGGCGAGTTGGACCTCGCCGCCCTGGGGGAGGTGGCGGGCCCCGGGGTCGAGGTCGCCGGGCCCGGCGGCTGGGGGCCGTGGGTGAACGGTGGGGCGTGGCTGCGGGTCGGCGGGGTCGCCGTGGACTGGATCCTGCGGGACCTCGACCGGGTCGAGCGGGTGTGGGCGGACTGCCGCGCGGGCCGCTACGAGGTCGGCGTGCAGGCCGGGCACCCGCTCGGATTCTGGTCGCCCTGCTACGTCGGGGAGCTCGCGCTCGGTCGCGTACTCGCCGACCCGGCAGGGGAGTTGGCCACCCTGCGGGCGCGGGTCGCGGACTATCCCGAACCGCTGCGGGCGGCCCTGACGGCCGGGGCCTGGGAGGCGGAGTTCCTGGTCGGCGCGGCCGCGAAGGGTGCGGGGCGGGGCGACGTGCTGTACGTGTCGCTCTGCCTGTCCCGGGCCGTCGGCGTGCTGGTGCAGGCGCTGTACGCGCGGGACCGGCGCTGGTGCCTGAACGAGAAGGGCGCGCTGGCCGTCGCCGGTCGACTCGACGGTGTGCCCGTCGACTTCGAGGCCCGGGTGCGTCGACTGCTCGGCTCCGCCGGGGAGACGCCCGAGGCGCTGGCCGCGACGGTGGACCGGGCACGGCAGTTGGTCGGGGAGGTGGTGGCGGTCCTGCGCGGATGACCGCACGCGCTTCCCGCCACTCTCAAGCTATAGCGCACGGGGGGCCTTGCCGCAAGGCCCCGGTCGTGCCGCAGAATCTCCCCCTCCAGGGTCGTCCCTGGGGAGAACGGGAGGAATGTCAGGATGCGTGTGGTGCTCTCCACCTACGGTTCGCGCGGTGACGTCCAGCCGCTGGCGGGACTCGCGGTGAAGCTGCGGGAACTCGGCGTGCCGGTGCGGGTGTGCGCTCCGCCGGACGAGGAGTTCGCCCGGCGGCTGGCCGTCGACGGGGTCGAGCTGGTCCCGGTCGGACCGGACGTGCGGGCAGCGGTGCGGGCGGCCGTGAACGGGGCGCCGCCCGCGCCCGGGGACTTCCCCCGGCGGGTGGCCACGATGGTCGGGCAGTTCCACGAGGCCGTCGCGGCGACCGCCGGGCCGGGGGACACGGTGGTGGCCACCGGGCTGTTCCCGGCGGTGGCCGGCGCCCGGTCGGCGGCCGAGACGGTCGGCGCCCGCTTCCGGTACGTCGCCCTCCAGCCGACCATGCTGCCCTCCCCGCACCACCCGCCGTTCGAGTACCCGGGCCACCCGCACCCGCCGGGGGTGACGGACAACCGGGAGCTGTGGCAGGAGAACATCCGCACCATGGACGCGCTGTTCCGCGAGCCGGTCAACGCCCACCGGGCCTCGGTGGGCCTGCCCACCGTGGACCGTGTGCGCGACCACATCCTCACCGACCGCCCCTGGCTGGCCACCGACCAACTCCTCGGCCCGTGGCCGGAGTTCGCCGGGAGCACGGTCGTGCAGACGGGGGCTTGGCTGCTGCCCGACCACCGCCCGCTGCCCGCTGCCCTGTCTGCCTTCCTGGACGCCGGGGAGGCCCCGGTGTACGTGGGCTTCGGCAGCATGCCGATGCGCGGCGCGCCCGACGCGGCCCGCGACGCGGTGACGGCCGCGCGGGCCCTGGGGCAGCGGACGGTGCTCGCCCGGGGCTGGGCGGAGCTGGCCCTCGCCGACGGCGGGGGCGACTGCTTCGCCGTCGGCGAGGTCAACCAGCAGGCGCTGTTCCCCCGGGTCGCCGCCGTCGTCCACCACGGCGGCGCGGGCACCACCACCGCGGCCGCCCTGGCCGGGGTCCCGCAGGTGGTGGTCCCGCAGATGGTCGACCAGCCCTACTGGGCGGGCCGCGTCGCCGAGTTGGGGATCGGTGCGGCCCACGACGGGGCCGTCCCCACCGTCGATTCGCTGACCACCGCGCTCCGAGCGGCGCGGGCCCCGGAGGTCGCCGCGCGGGCGACGGCGCTCGCACGCGAGATCCGTACGGACGGGGCGGAGGTGGCGGCGGGGCTGCTGCTGGGCTGACGGCCCGGGCGGAGCCAGGAGGCCAGGGGCCAGGACGTCAGGCGGTCAGGACGTCAGGAACCTGGAGGCCAGGAACCAGGAGGCCAGGGGCCAGGGCGTCAGGAGGTCAGGAACTGCGACCCCGAGTCCGGGAGCTTGGCGCCGTTCCGGTCGAAGAACTCCCACAGCTTGGCCGTCTTGCCCGCCGGCCGGGCCACCACGACCTGGCGCAGCGGCAGGTCGCCCACGGTGACGATGGTCGGTTCGGTGACGCTCCCGTCCGTCCAGGTGACCTTCACCCGGGCGATGTCCGGCCCGAGGCTCAGCGCGACGATCTCGCCCGGTGCCACGGTGTCGCCCTTGCCGCGGGCGCCCTGGAGGCCGCCGGCGATGTACGCGCCGCTGCGGGGGTCGAGCTTGCCGGGGGCAGGGGTGATGCCCTCGGAGTCGTGGCTCTGCCGGACCCCGTCGACCGTGAAGTAGGTGTTGATGACGTCGGAGCCGGCGTCGTAGTACTGGTCGACGTACTCCGGGGTGGGCTTGCCGACCGCCGAGTCGTACGGGCTGCGCTCCTGCCACACGGCGAGGGCCTGCTCGTACGCCCGGTCCCTGGGCGCGGTCGGCCACACCGCCTGCCACAGCTTCCACTCCTTGCCGTCCGCCGTGGTGCCCTGCCCGAGCACCACCCGGAGCGGGGTGAACGGGTCCCGCGCGGACGGGGTGGTGGGCGTGCCCGCCGTGGGGGTCGGCGGGCCGCCGGTGCCGGAGCCGTGGCCGGTGCCCGCGGCGACCAGCGGCTGGGAGGCGGCCGGGGCCGGCCGCAGCTGGCTGATCGCCCCGCCCGCCAGCAGCACCGCCGAGGCCAGCGCCACGGCGCCGACCGCCGTCCGGCGACGGCGCCGGATCCGCCGGCCGCCCGCCACGATGTCCGCCACCGGCACCGGTCCGATCCGCGCCGTCGACGCCGCCTCGGCCAGGCCCAGCCCGACCCACAGATCGGTGTCCTTGCCCGCTTCCGGGTTCTCCATGGTCATACCGCCCCTCCGATCTCAGTCCTGTCCATCGTCTCCACCAGCGCCGGGACCAGCCGCAGCTTCGCTATGCCCTTCGCCGCGTGGCTGCGCACCGCGCCCACCGAGCAGCCCATCGCCAGTGCCGTCTGGCTGTCGCTCAGGTCCTCCCAGTGGCGCAGCACCACCGCCTCGCGCTGGCGCGGCGGCAGGGTGGCGAGCGCGGCCAGCAGCGCGCCGCGCTGGTCGGAGCGGGCGAAGCCGTCCTCCGGCCCGGCCGCGTCCGGCACCGCGTCGACCAGCAGCTCCGGCGGCCGGCGGCGCCAGCGGCGGGCGTGCTGGTTCACCAGGATCCGCCGCACGTAGGCGTACGGATCGTCGGCCCGACGCACCTTCGACCAGGCCGCGCAGGCCTGTTCCGCCGCCGACTGCACCAGGTCCTCGGCCGCGTACTGCTCGCCGGCCAGCAGGAACGCCGTCCGCACCAGCCGTGGCCAGGCCGCGACGATGAACGTCTGGAACTCCTCGTCCCGTGTGTTCTTCGGTTCTCCCATGAGCACCTCCTCGCCCACCAAGAGCCCACCCGGGGCCGGAAGCGCTTACTCCGCGGAGAAAAGGTTCGCGCCCCACCCTTCCCACGGCTACCATCCGCCGCATGATCCTCTCCCATGACGACTCAGGTGCCGGTCCGGCCGTCCTCCTGCTCCACTCCGCGGTGTGCGACCGGCGGATGTGGGACGCGCAGTGGCAGGCCCTGCTCGACGCCGGCCACCGCGTCGTCCGCTGCGACTTCCGCGGCTTCGGCGGGACGCCGCTCGCCGACGGGCCGTACGCCGCCGGCGCCGACGTCCTCGCCCTGCTCGACCACCTGGGCATCGAGTCCACCGCGGTGGTCGGCGCCTCGTACGGCGGGCGGACGGCCCTGACGGTGGCGGCGCTGCGCCCGCAGGCGGTCACCGCCCTGGCCCTGCTCGGCGCCGGCCGGCCGGGCCACCAGCCCTCCGAGGCCCTGCGGGCCTTCGGCGCCGAGGAGGAGGCGCTGGTGGAGGCGGACGACCTCGACGGCGCCGTCGAGCTCAACGTCCGCACCTGGCTGGGCCCGGAGGCCGACGAGGAGACCCGCGCGTTCGTCCGCCGGATGCAGCGCCACGCCTTCGAGGTGCAGTGGGACGCGACGGGCGGTCCGGAGCAGGAGGAGACCGACCTCGCCCGGATCACCGCCCCGACCCTGGCCGTCGCGGGCGCCCACGACCTGCCGGACTACCGCGCGATCGCCGCCGAACTGCCGGGCCTGCTGCCGAACGCCCGGCACGTCCGCCACCTCGAACTGCCCTGGGCCGGCCACCTGCCGAGCCTGGAGCGCCCGGCGGAGGTGACGGCACTGCTGACGGACTTCCTGCGGGAGTCCTCGGCGGCGCGGTAGCAGGGCGCCGGCCGGGCGGTGGCGGCGCGTCGGCAGGGCCGCGGCGGCGCGGCAGCAGTGCGGTGGTGCGTGTGCGGCGGTCCGGGCCGGGGCGGCTCCGGCGAGTATCGGCCAGGGGGTGGAAAGGCCGGACTCGAACGTGCGTCGGGGGCCATCATGGACGGGTGCACTTCACCTCGGAGACCAGCTCGGACGGCGTCCTGGAACGCCCTTTCGTCCTTGACGGCGTACCCGGCGTGCTCTGGCAGCCGGACGGCTCCGGCCCCGACGACGGCCCTCCCGGCCCCGACGGCCCTCCCGGCCCTGACGGTACGGGCCCCGGCGCGCGGCCGCTGGTGCTGCTCGGGCACGGGGGCGGGGGCGGGCAGGGCCGCTGGGGGCCGCGGGAGCGGGCGCTGCGCTGCGCGCGGCGGTACGGGTGGGCGACGGTGGCGATCGACGCGCCCGGGCACGGCGAGCGGGCGCGCACCGCGCAGGACGAGCGGTTCGCCACCGAGATCGGGCAGTTGCTGGCGGCCGGGCGTCCGGTCAGCGCGTGGGTGGCCCGGCACACGGCGGCGCTCGCGGAGCGGGCCGTGCCGGAGTGGCGGGCGGTGCTGGACGCCCTGGCGGACGCGACGGGGGAGGGCCTGGGGCCGGTCGGCTACTGGGGGTTGTCGCTCGGCACGGTGATCGGCGTCCCGCTCGCGGCCGTCGAACCCCGCATCGTGGCGGCGGTGTTCGGCCTGGCGGGGAACGCCGCGCTGGCGGAGGCGGCCGGGCGGGTGACCGTGCCGGTGGAGTTCGTCCTCCAGTGGGACGACGAACTCCAGCCGCGCGAGGGCGCGTTGGCGCTGTACGGGGCGCTGGGCTCGCGGGAGAAGACGCTGTACGCCAACGCCGGGGGCCATCTGGCGGTGCCCGACTTCGAGGCGGCGGCCTCGGAGGGCTTCCTGCTGCGCCACCTCGGCGGCGGGGGGCCGGCGGCGGCCTGACCGGAGCCGTGTGCGCCGGCGCCCCGATCCGACCACACTTCCACCACATCCACCCGGCGCTTCACAGCTTTCCCACAGCTTTCCCACGGTGTCCGCTGTCCGTATTGCCGGGATCAGCGGAATTTGTCAAGAATTACTTGACATGGTCATATTCCGGCGCTTGTCGAGGGCGAGTAAAACTTCGCAAAGAATTGCCCTCCTCAACCACTCCGTCGGACGTTGATTTCAACAGAATGTTGCAGCTCAGCGGCCCTGCCGTCACCCACCGTCGATTTGGCGTGACCCACCGCGCCCATCCCGCTCCGCAATCCGCAGGAGTACGGTTCCCAACGAATCGCCGAACGGGCTCCCGAGCAATCTCCCGAGCCCCCTCGGCCGTACCGGGGAATTGGTGCGCCGCATGGGTCTGCAAAAGGGTGGGGAAGGAGTCCCGGAAGGGGTTCCGCCGGTGGTCCGTCCGCTATCCGTCAAGTTGGTCGTCGAAGTCCTGCGCGGTGTCGCCCAGGTCGATTTCATGCCGTCCGCCGTGTGCGGACTCCTCTTCGTCGTCGCACTGTTCGCCGCCGGCTGGCAGTACGGCGTCTACGGCCTGCTGGGCAGCGCCGTCTCCACCGCCGCCGGGTACGCTCTCCGGCTGCGGCGGGACACCGTCGAGGCGGGGCTGACCGGGTACAACGGGTGCCTGGTGGCGCTCGGTTGCGCGGTGTTCCTCGACCCGGGCCGCCCGGCCACGGTCGTGGTCGCGGTGCTCGGCGCGGTGGTCGCCGTGGTGGTGACCGCCGGGCTCGGGGTGCTGCTGGAAGGGCGTGGACTGCCCGCGCTGACCGCGCCGTTCTGCCTGGTCGCGACCGCCGTCACGGTGGCCGCGCCCGGGTTCCGGCGGCTGTGGCCGGAGGGCGGCAGCCCGGCCGCGCTGCCCGCACCGGCCACCGGCGGCACCGGCCTGAGCTGGGAACACCTCTGGCACGGGTTCTTCGCCAACATCGGCCAGGTCTTCCTCATGCCCCAGTGGTACGTCGGCCTGCTGTTCCTGGCCGGGCTGTTCGCGGCCGGCCGGCTCGCCGGGCTGATGGCCTGCGTCGGCAGCGCCACCGCACTGCTCACCGCCCGGGTGTTGGGCGCCCCGGCGGAGGCGGTCGAGCAGGGGCTGCTCGGCTACAGCAGTGTGCTGGTGGCGCTGGCGCTGTGCGGGGTGTTCATCGCCCCGGACGGCTGGAGCGCGGCCTACGCCGTGCTCGGTGCGGCGGCCGCCACCGTGCTGACCCCGGCGCTCGGCGCGGTCACCGCGCCGTTCGGCGGCCACGCCTTCACCTGGCCGTTCGTCCTGACCACCCTGCTGTTCCTGGCGGCGGTGCCGGCGATTCCCCGGCTGCGTCGGATCTGAACCCGTAGTCGCCCTAACCTGGTATTCCGTCGGCCAACTCCCCTGCAATTCCTATGACTTGCATTTCGTCGGATTCTCGGAAAGGAGAAGTGGTTCCGATGAACCTCTCCCCGCGTGAGATGGACAAGCTCTACATCTACGTCGTGGCCGATCTGGCCCGCAAACGCCGCGACCGCGGCGTCAAGCTCAACTACAGCGAGGCCTGCGCGCTGATCAGCGAGGCCATCATGGAGGGGGCCCGGGACGGCCGCACCGTCGCCGAGTGCATGGAGATCGGCAAGCAGGTCGTCAGCAACGCCGAGGTCATGCCCGGCGTCCGCGAGATGCTGCCGCTGCTCCAGGTCGAGGCCGCCTTCCTGGACGGCACCAAGCTGGTCTCCTGTCACGACCCGGTCGGTGCCTGACCCATGACCGCACCACAGTCCGCCACGGTCGTGCTGGCCGGCGGGCACGAGAGCGACGGCGGCCGCGACCTGGCCGCCCTGGTCGGGCAGGGGCGCGGGCAGGGGCACGGGTACGCCGGGCACGCGGCGGCCGCCGCCGGGCGCCCGCTCGCCGAAGCCGTCCGGTCCGCCCTGGCGGCCGGGGACGGGCCGGTGTGCGTCGTCCCGATGACCCTCGGCCGCGACCCGAAACTGATCGCCGACACCGCCCGCGCGCTGCGCTGGCTCGCCGCCGGCGAGGGCCGCGGACGGCTCGCGCTCACCGCACCCTTCGGCGCCGCCGAGCACCTGATCGGCTGGCTGCGCGCCGCCGCGGCCACGGCCGGCGACGGGGACGCCGTCCTGGTCACCGCCCCGGCGGCCGGGCCCTTCGAGGACGCCGAACTGTTCCGGATCGCCCGGCTGGTCCGCCAGTACGGGCGCCACCACCGGGTCGAGGTCGCCTTCACGGGCGGCGACCCCGACCCGGCCGAGGGCGTCGAACGCTGCCGGCTGCTCGGCGCCGGGCGGGTCACGGTCGTCCCGGCCTCCTTCGGCACCGCACTGCCCCCGGGCCCGACCGGCGAGGGCGTCCGGGACGGCGGCCCGCTGCTGCGCCCGGCCGCGATCGCCGGAGTGGTCGCGGCCCGCACGGCGGCGGCGCTGCACCTGCTCGGCCACGGCGAGGACGGCATCCTGGCCGGCCTCGACGCCGAGCACGGCCACGGCTACGCCCACAGCCACGGCCCGGGCGAGGCGCACCACCACCACGGCCACCCGCACGCCCCCACGCACCCCCACCCCCGAGCACCTGCACACACCCCCCACTGAACCGGCAGAGAGGAAGGCCAGCCATGTCCGGTGGCGCTGCATACCTGTACGGCGACGACCCGGTGGAGATCAACGCCGGCCGCGCCAAGGCCACGATCACGGTCAGCAACACGGGCGACCGCGCGATCCAGGTCGGTTCCCACTACCACTTCTTCGAGGCCAACCGCGCCCTCGACTTCGACCGCAACGCCGCCTTCGGCAAGCACCTCGACATCCCGGCCGGCACCGCCGTCCGCTTCGAGCCGGGTGACACCAAGGACGTCACCCTGGCCGAGTTCGGCGGGCACCGCCGCCTGGTCGGTTTCAGCAACCTGGTGGACGGCGGCACCACCGCGCGCGACACCCGTGCCCGGGCCATCGACCGGGCCATCGCGCGCGGCTTCAAGGGCACCAACCTCGACCTCAAGGACGACGACCTGCACGGCAGGGACTTCCACATCCGGACCCACTCGGAGGGCGACCGCTGATGGCCATGCTGTCCCGCAAGCAGTACACCGACCTCTTCGGCCCCACCGTCGGTGACCGCTTCCACCTGGCCGACACCAACCTCGTGGTCGAGGTCGAACAGGACTTCAACCAGGGCCACTACGGCGACGAGGCCGTCTACGGCGGCGGCAAGGGCATCCGCGACGGCATGGCCCAGGACCCGGCCGCCACCTCGGCGCAGGGCGCGCTCGACCTGGTGATCACCAACGTCGTCGTGCTGGACCCGGTGCTCGGCGTGGTCAAGGGCGACATCGGCGTCAAGGACGGCTTCATCACCGCCGTCGGCAAGGCCGGCAACCCGCACACCCAGAGCGGGGTGCACCCCAAGCTGGTGATCGGCCCCGGCACCGAGGTGATCTCCGGCGAGCACCTGATCGCCACCGCCGGCGGCATCGACACCCACATCCACTTCATCGCCCCGCAGCAGGCCCAGGAGGCGCTGAGCAACGGCATCACCACCCTGATCGGCGGCGGCACCGGCCCCTCCGACGGCACCAACGGCACCACCTGCACCCCCGGCCCGTGGAACATCGGGCGGATGTACCAGGCGGTCGAGGACCTCCCGGTCAACGTCGGCCTGCTCGGCAAGGGCAACGGCTCGCTGCCGGGCGCGCTGCGCGAGCAGGTCGAGGCCGGGGTGTGCGGGCTCAAGGTGCACGAGGACTGGGGCAGCACCCCGGCGGCCATCGACAGCGCGCTGCGGGTCGCCGACGAGTACGACGTGCAGGTGGCCATCCACACCGACACCCTCAACGAGTCCGGCTTCTTCGAGGACACCCTGTCCGCGATCGACGGCCGCACCATCCACACCTTCCACACCGAGGGCGCGGGCGGCGGCCACGCCCCCGACATCATGCGGATCGCCGGCGAGCCCAACGTGCTGCCGTCCTCCACCAACCCGACCCTGCCCTACACCGTCAACTCGGTGGACGAGCTGCTCGACATGGTGATGGTCTGCCACCACCTCAGCCACGACATCCCCGAGGACGTCTCCTTCGCCGACTCCCGGGTGCGCGCCGAGACCATCGCCGCCGAGACCGTGCTGCACGACGAGGGCGTCATCTCGATCTTCTCCTCCGACTCGCAGGCCATGGGCCGGATCGGGGAGTCCTTCACCCGCGCCTTCCAGACCGCCCACCACTGCAAGGCGCAGCGCGGCAAGCTGGACGGCGACAGTGAGCGCAACGACAACGTCCGGGTGCTGCGCTACCTCGCCAAGCTCACCATCAACCCGGCGATCGCCTCCGGCACGGCCGAGTACATCGGCTCGCTGGAGCCCGGCAAGCTCGCCGACATCGTGCTGTGGCCGATCAACTCCTTCGGCGCCAAGCCCAAGCTGGTCATCAAGGGCGGCCTCATCAACTGGGCGCTGATGGGCGACCCCAACGCCTCGCTGCCCACCCCGCAGCCGGTCTACTACCGGCCCATGTACGGGGCGCTCGGGCGGGCCAGGCAGGCCACCCGGATCACCTTCATGTCCCAGGCCGCCGTCGACCTCGGGGTGCCGAAGGAACTCGGCCTGGACAGCCGGGTGCTGCCGGTGCGGCACTGCCGCTCGGTCGGCAAGCAGCACATGGTGCGCAACGACGCGCTGCCGAGGATCGCGGTCGACCCGGAGACGTACAAGGTCACCCTGGACGGCGAGCCCGCGACCATCGAGCCGGCCCGCGAACTGCCGCTCAACCACCTGTTCTACCTCGCGTGAGCGGCGCCGACCCGGGGCCCGCCGACGCCGGGCTGGACGCCCTGCTGGTCAGCCTCCAGCTGACCGACTCGGCCTTCCCCAGCGGCTTCTACACCCTCTCGCACGGCCTGGAGGGCTACGCCCAGGCCAAGGCCGTCACCGCCGACACCATGCCGGTGCTGCTCGCCGACCTGCTGCGGCACAGCGTCGGACCGGCCGACGCCACGGCGCTCGCCCTGGCCCACCGGGCCGCCGGCGCCGGGGACTGGGCGCTGCTCGCCGAGACCGACCAGCGGCTGCACGCCACCAAGCTCAACCGCGAGCTGAGGCTCGCCGCCACCCGCACCGGGCGCCAACTCCTGGACATCGCCCGGGAGTCGGTGGGCGGCGAGCCGCTGGAGCGGTACGCCGCCCTGGTCGCCGACAAGCGCGCCCCCGGCTGCCAGGCGGTGGCCGCCGGGGTCGCCTACGCCTCGGCCGCCGTCCCCGTCGAACAGGCCGTGGCGGGCGACCTGTTCGCCTTCTGCACCAGCTTCGTCGGCGCCGCGCTGCGGCTGCGGCTGACCGACCACCGCAAGGCGCAGGTGGTGCTGCGGGCCACCGCCCCGGTCATCCGCGAGGTCGTGGCGGCCGCGCTGGAGCGGGAGTCGGCGGACCTCGGCGGCTGCGTACCGGTCGCGGACGCGATGTCCGGACGGCACGAACGGGCCGAGGCCCGGCTCTTCGCGAGCTGAACACCCGCTGAACGCTGGACACCCCTACGAATGGAGGAGGACCCCATGACCGAGAACGTGCTCCGGGTGGGCATCGGCGGCCCGGTCGGCTCCGGCAAGACGGCGCTCATCGAGGCGCTGGTGCCGGTGCTGATCGAGCGCGGCCACCGCCCCGCGGTGATCACCAACGACATCTACACCCAGGAGGACGCCCAGCACGTCCGCCGCACCCTCGCCGGGGTGCTCGACCCGGAACGGGTGGTCGGCGTCGAGACCGGCGCCTGCCCGCACACCGCCGTGCGCGACGACCCGACCATGAACCTGGCCGCCGGGGCCGAGATGCTGGAGCGCTTCCCCGACGTCGACACCCTGCTGTACGAGTCCGGCGGCGACAACCTGACCCTGACGTTCAGCCCGGTGCTGGTCGACCTCTTCCTGTTCGTCCTCGACACCGCCGAGGGCGAGAAGATGCCCCGCAAGCGCGGCCCGGGCATCACCGAGTCGGAGCTGCTGGTCATCAACAAGACCGACCTCGCCCCGTACGTGCGCGCCGACCTCGGCGTCATGGAGTCCGACGCCCGGCGGGTCCGCGAGGGCGGGCCGGTGGTGCTCACCAACTGCCTGACGGGGGAGGGGCTGGAGGAGATCGCGACCTTCCTGGAGACCTTCCGCAAGGTCCCGGCGTGACGGTGGCCGCGCGGGCCCCCGAGGGGCGGCGGCCGGTGCCCCGGCTCGACCCCCGGCACTACGAGCCGGCCCGGGTCCCGCAGGCGGTCCGCCGGTACGCCGGGACGCCCGACACCCTCGCGGTCGGGCGCCCCGGCAAGGTCGGGCTGCTGGAGCTGGCCTTCGAGCGGATCGGCGGGCGCACCGAACTCACCGGCCACTACCAGAAGTCGCCGCTGCAGATCATGCGCCCGCTGTACTTCGACCCGGCCCGCCCCGACCTCGCCGTCACCCTGCTGATGTCCACCGGCGGCGGCATCCTCCAGGCCGACCGGCTGCGCACCGACATCCGCTGCGGGGCCGACACGGCGGTCCACCTGACCACCCAGGCGGCCACCAAGGTCTACCGGATGGAGTACGACTACGCGACGCAGCTGGTCAATCTGGAGGCCGGGCCCGGCGCCTACGTGGAGTACCTGCCCGAGCCGGTGATCCCCTTCGTCGACTCGCGCCTCTACCAGCGCACGGTGCTCACCGTGGACCGGGGGGCGACCGTCCTGGCGGGCGAGACCGTCCTCGCCGGCCGCCTCGCCCGGGGTGAGCGCAACGCCTACCAGGTCTTCGCCTCGGACCTCGAAGTGCGGCGCCCCGACGGCGAGTTGGTGGCCCTGGACACCGTCCGGCTGGAGCCCGCCGGGGCCGGCGTCACCGGCCCCGCCGTACTCGGCGGGCACGACGTGATGTCCAGCCTCTACGTGCTCAGCCCGCTCGCCCCCGCCGCCCGGATCGCCGAGGCGCTGCACGAGGCCCTGGCCGACCGCGGCCTGCTGTACGGGGTCAGCGTGCTGCCGCAGGACAGCGGTGCCTGGCTGCGGCTGCTCGACTCCGACACCCGCGTCTGCGCCGCCGCCCTGCGGGCCGCCTGGGACGCCGTCCGCCGGCTGCTGATCGGGGCGCCGGCGCCGGAGCTGCGCAAGACCTGACGGGGCCGGGGGCCGGGGGCCTTGCCGGGCGGGGGAGGCCTGGTCGGGCCCGGAGTCCTGGCGGCCCTAGGAGTCCCGGTCGCCCCCGGGGCGCAGGTCCGTGTCGGCGAGGCGGGCGATCTGCCGGTGGCTGAGTTCGACCGTGCGGTTCATGTGCCGAAGCAGGAAGGCCAGCTCGTCCTCGCTGTCCTCGGCGAAGATCGCGGCCCAGTCGCCGCCGAGCTCGCGCCAGACCTCCCCGAAGCGCGCCAGTGCGTCGGGGAGGACGGCGACCAGCACCCGGCGGCGGTCGGCCTCGTCCCGCTGCCGGGCCACCAGGCCCGCCTTCTCCAGGCGGTCGACCAGTCGGGTCGCCGAGCCGCTGGTCAGTCCGGTCAGCTCGGCGACCCGGCCGGTGGTGACGGGGCCGTCCTCCAGGGTGAGCAGGTTGAGGCACTGGACGTCGGTCGGGTGCATGCCGAGGTGGTCCGCGACGGCCTGGTTGAACAGCACGTAGGAGGCCAGGTAGCGGCGCGAGAGCGGCCAGAGCCGGGCCAGCAGTTCGTCGCGGTGGGGGGTCATGGGGCCAGGGTAACCGGCAGGCCGTTAATCATTTGCGTCACGCAGAGATCTCTTCGTATGTTGTCTGCATGACGCAGATAATATCTCGACCCCCCGTCGCCGTCACCGGAGCCACCGGCGCCCAGGGCGGCGCCACCGCCCGGGCCCTGCTCCGGGCTGGCCGCCCGGTCCGGGCCCTCACCCGCGACCCCGGATCCCCGGCCGCCCGCGAACTCGCCGCCCTCGGCGCCGAGCCGGTCCGTGCCGACTTCGACGACCCGGCCTCGCTCGCCGCCGCCCTAGACGGTGCCGGGAGCCTCTTCGCGATGTCCACCCCGTTCGGGACGGACCTCGACACCGAGGTCCGCCAGGGCATCGCCCTGCTCGACGCCGCCCGCGCCGCCGGCACCGTGCGGCACGTCGTCCTCACCTCCGCCACCAACGCCGACCGCTCCACCGGCATCCCGCACTTCGACTCCAAGCAGCGCATCGAACAGCACCTCGCCGGCCTCGACCTGCCCTGGACGGTCATCGGCCCGGCGGCCTTCCTGGACAACTACGCCAACGACTGGACCCTCGCCTCGCTGCGCGAAGGGGTCTTCCCGCTGCCCATGCCCCCCGGCGTCCCCCTCCCGGTGATCGCCGCCGAGACCATCGGCGACTTCGCCGCCCACGTCCTGGCCCACCCGGACGACTACGCGGGGCGGCGCATCGACATCGCCTCCCAGTGGTGCACCGGCGAACAGATCGCCGCCGCCATCACGGCGGCGGCCGGCCGGCCGGTCCGCTGCCAGGAGGTGCCGCTGTCCGTCGTCGAGACCTACTCCCAGGACCTCGCCGCGATGTTCCGCTACTTCCAGGAGGTCGGCCTGGAGATCGACACCGACACCCTGCACGCCGAGACCCCGGCCGTGCAGTGGCGCACGCTGGAGTCCTGGGCCGCCGGGCAGACCTGGGACCTCTGACCCGCTCCGCCCCGGCGGCGCCGGCCCGCCCCGTCGGCCAGGCCGGTGCGGGACTGCCGGTGTCACCGATGACGGACCGCGCCCCTACGATGACCGTCATGAATTCTGGGGGGCCGGGGCTCCAACTCATCGACGGACGCTTCGAACTGGTGGAGCGGCTGGGCGGCGGCGGCATGGGACTGGTGTGGCGGGCACGCGACACCCTCCTGGAGCGCGAGGTGGCCTTGAAGGAGGTGCGCCCGCCCGACCCGGCCGACCTCGCCGGCGACCCGGGCGCGGCGGCGGTGCTGCGCGAGCGGGTCCTGCGGGAGGCCCGGTCGCTGGCCCGGCTCAACCACCCCCATGTGGTGACGATCCACCACATCGTCGACCGGCCCGAGTACCCGCACCCCTGGCTGGTCATGGAGCTGGTGACCGGCGGCTCGCTGCACGAGCGGCTCGCACGCGGCCCGATGACGCCCCTGGAGGCGGCCCGGCTCGGCCGCGGCGTGCTGTCCGCCCTGAGCGCCGCGCACGCGGCCGGCATCCAGCACCGCGACGTCAAGCCCGGCAACGTCCTGCTGCGCCCGGACGGCACCCCGGTCCTCACCGACTTCGGCATCGCCGCGCTGTCGGAGGCGCCCAGCCTGACCACCACCGGCGCCCTGATCGGCTCGCCCGAGTACATAGCCCCCGAGCGGGTCCGCGGCGAGGAGGGCAACCCGGCCTCCGACCTGTGGTCGCTCGGCCTGATGCTGTACGTCGCGGTGGAGGGGCAGCACCCGCTGCGGCGCGCCACCACCCTCGCCACGCTGGCGGCCGTGCTGGACGAGCCGGTACCGGCCCCGGTGCGGTCCGGGCCGCTGGGCCCGGTGCTCGCCGCCCTGCTGGTGCGGGACACGGCCGCGCGCCCCGACGCCTGGCAGCTCGACCGGCAGCTCGCCGACGCCGAGGTCGCGGCGGCGGCCGAGGCCCAGGCCGGGGCGGTCGGCACGGTCCGCCTGCTCCCGCCCGCGGCCGCCACGGCCACGGCCACCGGCCCGACGGCCACGGCCACCGCCCCGCCGCCGACCGGGTACGCCACGGGGCACCCCACCGGGCAGGCCTACGGCCCGCCGCAGACCCTCGGCCAGGAGCCGCGCGACGCGACGCCCCCGCCCCGGCCCGGCAGGCTGCGCGGCGCGCTGCGCACCGGCTACCTGGTGCTGGTCCCGGTGCTGATGGTGAGCATCGGCTTCGCCGTCCAGCACTTCGCGGCCCAGGGCGACAGCACCGCCACCCCGCCGGCGGCCTACCCGGGCCTGCTGACGCCGACGGGCGCGCGCAGCGCGATCCAGTCCATGAGCCAGAAGTCGGGCGGCCGCGCCTTCCTGGAGTTCACGCTCCGGCAGGACTCCGGCGACGCCCTCGTCGCGACCGCCGCCAACCCGAACCTCTACGACAGCCTCTCCTACCGCGACGGCAAGTCCACGCCCGGCATCCGCTCCGGCACCGTGGCCTTCGGCGAGAAGCCGCTGGACCTCCGGTCCGTCAACTGGGACGCCCTCCCCGCGCTGCTGCAACGGGCCGACGCCGAACTCGGCATCACCCATCCGACCAGCCACTACGTGTTCCTGCACGACGCCCAGGGGATGGGCGACACCGAACCGTCGCTGCTGGTGTACGTCGCGGACGCCTACGGCGCCGCCTACCTCAGGGCGGACTTCGACGGCACGGTCGTGAAGGCGTACCCGCGCAGCTGAGGACCGGTCAGTCGCCGCAGGACCGGTCAGTCGGTCGAGGGCCGGGCCCAGCGCTCCACGAACTTCCGCTGCCAGGGCGTCTCCACGGCGTGCCGGCCGTAGTGCTCCCGCACGTACCCGACCGCCTCCGCCGCCGGCACGCCGTCCAGCACGGCGATGCAGGCCAGGGCCGTGCCGGTGCGCCCGCGGCCGCCCGCGCAGGCGAGTTCGACCCGCTCGCCGGTGCAGCGCTCCCAGGCCTCCCGGAAGGCGTCGGCGGCGTCCGTGCGGTCGGCGGGCAGCCGGAAGTCGGGCCAGCGCACCCAGCGGCTCTCCCAGGGGAGCGGCTTCGGTTCGCGCCCCAGCAGGTAGATGCCGAAGTCGGGGCGCGGGCCCGGCGGCAGCGGGTTGAGGACGCCGCGGCCGCGCAGCAGCCGCCCGGAGGGCAGGCGCAGCACGCCCGGGGCGTCGGGGGCCCAACTCGTGCGGGGGTGCTCGGTCATGTCGTTGATGTCGCCTTTCAGAGGTCGGCGTGCCCGACGAGCTTCAAGCAGCGCTCCCACAGCTCGGCCCGGGCCCGCAGGTCGTAGGCCTGGCGGTTGGCGCGGGCCTCGCGCAGCCGGTCGTAGTAGCGGCCGGTGGTGCCGGCCAGGGCCGGGTCGGTGACCAGCCGGTGGGTGGCGGTGACGCCGTCCTCCAGGCTGTCGATGCTGTGGCCGATCTCCCGGAGCACCATCTTGGTGGGCATGTACGTCGACGGGTGGAGGCTGTTGACGGTCACTTCGGCGGCCGGCACCCGGGCGGCGAGCTCCATGCCGCAGGCGATCTGGGCGAGCTTGCTGCGGCAGTACGCGCTGGTGCCGTCGTAGCCGTTCTCCAGCATGAGGTCGTCGAAGTCGATCTCCTGCTGTCCGGCGGAGGCGACGTTGACGATCCGGGCGGGCGCGCAGGCGCGCAGCAGCGGCAGCAGTTCGAGGCTGAGCAGGAAGCCGGCCAAGTGGTTCACGGCGAAGCGCAGTTCGTGGCCGTCGGCGCTGGTGCGGCGGGTGCGGCCGTCGGGTTCGCCGGCGCCTATGCCCGCGTTGTTGACGAGGACGTCGAGCCGGCCGGTGGTGGCGCGGACCTCGGCCGCGAGGGCGCGGACCTGCTCCAGCTCGGCGAGGTCGGCGAGCAGGGTGGCCGGGCGGGCCGTCCCGTGGGCCTCGGCCACCTCCCGGGCGGTGCGGTCGAGCCGGTCCCGGTCGCGGCCGTGCAGCAGGAGGGTGGCGCCCTCGGCGGCCAGGCGGTGGGCGAGGGCGCGGCCGAGGCCGTCGGTGGAGCCGGTGATGAGAACGGTCCGCGGTGGGGTGGGCGTGGTCATCGGGACTCCTGTCAACGGGTGTGGCGGCGGATCCGGTTCAGGATGCCACGTGCAGCCGCGCGCCGCCGGGCATCCCGGCGCGGTGGGCGAGGGCGGCCGCCTCGCCGCGCGAGCCGACACCCAACTTGGCCAGGATGTTGGCGACGTGGAACTTCACCGTGGACTCGCTGATGTGCAGCTCCGCGGCGATGTCCCGGTTGCGGCGGCCCTGGGCGAGCTGGTCGAGCACCTCCAGTTCGCGCGGCTGGAGCCCGTCCAGCGGGTCGGTGACGGCGGTCGGCGAGGGCATGCCGAGCGGCAGCTCCACCGTCACGGTGGTGCCCCAGTTGGGGACGGACTCGACCTCGTAGCGGCCGCCGAGGGCGGTGATCCGGTCGGCCGTGCGGTGGACGGCGAGGGCGTCGGCGGCGAGCACCCCGAGGCCGTCGTCGCGCACCACGGTGCGCAGCGCGCCGTCTGCCGTGAACTGCCAACTCAGGTGCAGCCGACCGGGCTTCTCCTGCTCCATCATCAGCATGACGGCGCACTGCACGGCGGCCCGGGCGGTGTGCGCGGTGTCCGCGGGGATGGACCGGGTGGCGTCGGACGGCGGCGCGAGGTCGAGCCGGACCCCGGTGTGCCGCAGCAGCGGGCGCAGTTCGCGGGCGAGCCGGGCGAACGCGGCGTCGGCGGGCTCCTCGCTGAGCTCGCGGTCCAGGTCCGCGGCCCGGCGCAGGTCGAGCAGGGCGGTGACGGCCAGGTCGGTGGCGGCCCGGCGGGCGGCGCGGTCGTCCAGGTCGGCCGAACGCAGCGGCGCCAGGACGGCGGTCAGCGCGGCACTGTGGGTGCCGGTGAACTCGGCGATGGTCCGGGCCCGGGTGACGGCCGCGGTACGGGAGATCATCGCCTGGCCGGGCGCGGCGTCGGTGGCGCGGTGCTCGGAGTGGGCGATCACCAGCTCGCACACCTGCTGGAGGACGGCGAGCGCACCGGCCGGCACCGGCGCGGCGTCGCCGCGGACCAGGACCAGCAGCACCTCCTTGTCGTCGGCCGGAGCGGCGATCACCACCACCGGCCGGGTCCGGCCCGCCAGTTCGGCCTCGCCCTGCCAGGGGCGGCCGGCCGAGGTCGTCCCGGCGGCCTGCTCGGCGAGCCGGGCCAGCTCCAGCCCGGAGAGGCCGCCGACCAGCTCGCGCGGGCCGTGGGCGTTGGCGGGGGAGTAGGCGCAGACACCGCTCAGGTGGGCGATCGCGACGTGCGGGACGAGCGTGCGGACCACCGCCGACAGCCGCGGCACCACCTCGGGCCGGGGCGCGCGCAGCACCTCGACGGCCCGCGCCAGCGCGTCCTCGGGGCGGCCCCAGTGCTCCCGCCAGGCCTCGTCGGGGCCGGGGCCGTCCACCGCGTCCATGCCTTCGTGCGACTCCATGCCTGCGTCCATGCCCTTCACCCTAGTTCCGGGGCCGCCCCCGGCCGCCCCTCCCTTCGGCCAGGTGGAACTGTCCGAACGGCCGGCCGGGGGCCTGCGGCCGGCGCCGCAGGATGGAGCCGTCGGAACGAACAACCCCCGGACGGACAACGCCCGGACGAACCGAGGATCTTCCATGACCAAGGCCATCGCTTTCCCCCGGTACGGCGACGCGGACGTGCTGCGCCCGATCGAGCTCGACCTGCCCGCCCCCGGGCCCGGCCAGGTGCGGGTCGCGGTCCGCGCGGTCGGCGTCAACCCGCTGGACCACAAGGTGCGCAGCGGCGCGTTCGACGGCATCATCCCGGTCACCTTCCCCGCCGTGCCCGGCTACGAGGTCGCCGGGGTGGTGGAGGCGGTCGGCGCGGAGGTCACCGCCTTCGCCCCCGGCGACGAGGTGTTCGGCGCCCTGATGGGCGGCGGCTACGCCGAGCACGCGCTGCTCGACGCCGACCAGGTGGTGGCCAAGCCCGCCACCTTGAGCTGGGAGGAGGCCGCGGCGATCCCGGTCGCCGCCGAGACCGCCGAGCGGGTCCTCGACATCCTGGGCGTGCGCTCCGGGGAGACGCTGCTGGTGCACGGCGCCGCCGGGGCCGTCGGCACCCTGCTGCTCCAGTTCGCCCGGGCCCGCGGCATCACCGTGGTCGGCACCGCGAGCGAGGCCAACCACGCCTACCTGCGGGAGCTGGGCGCGATCCCGGTGACGTACGGCGAGGGCCTGGCCGAGCGGGTGCGGGCGGCCGCGCCGGGCGGGGTCGACCGCGTCCTGGACGCGGCGGGCAAGGGAGTGCTGCCGCTCTCCGTCGAACTGGCGGGCAGCGCCGAGCGGGTGCTGACGATCGCCGACATCCCCGGCGCGCAGGAGCACGGCATCCGTTTCAGCGGCGGAGCCGAGGGCGGCGAGTCGTACCACGGGCGCGCCTTCGCGGCCGCCCTCGCCCTGCACCGGGCGGGCACCCTGCGGCTGCCGCTGCACCGGGTGCTCCCGCTGGCGGAGGCGGCGCAGGCGCACCGGATCAGCGAGGACGGGCACGTGCGGGGGAAGATCGTCCTTACGGTCTGAGCGGCCTGAGCGGCCTGAGCGGTCCGAGCGGTCCGAGCGCTACCGCCGTCCGGGCCGGTCCGCTGTCGACCCGGGCCCGTCGGGCGGAAGTCCGGCCCCGCGCCGCCGCGCTCGGTAGAGTCCCGCCATGGTGACTCTGAACGCGGCGGGGCGGCTGGCCGGCCGTTCCTGCGTGGTGACCGGCGCGGCCAGCGGCATCGGCCGGGCCGTCGCGGAACGCTTCGTCCGGGAGGGCGCGTCGGTGGTGGCCACCGACCTGGACGCCGAGGGGCTGGACCGGCTGGCCGGGCGGTTCCCGGAGGCCGTCGGCACGGTGGTCGGTGACGTGTCCGTCGACGCGGACGCCCGCCGGATGGTCGCGGCGGCCGTCGAACGGCACGGGCGGATCGACGTGCTGGTGGCCAACGCCGGGGTGATCCCGCTGATGGACATCACCGAGGCGAGCGCCCAGGACTGGGACCGGGTGATGGCCGTCGACGGCCGCGGCATGTTCCTCACCTGCAAGTACGCGATCGAGGCGATGCTCGCCCAGGAACGGCCGGGCGGCTCGATCGTCTGCCTGTCCTCCATCTCGGGCGAGGCCGGCCAGCGCGGCCAGGCGGTGTACGGGCCCGCCAAGTTCGTCGCCTCCGGGCTGACCAAGCACCTCGCCGTCGAATGGGCGGACCGCGGCATCCGGGTCAACGCCGTCGCCCCCGGCACCATCGGCACCGAGCGGGTCGCCCGGCTGCGGGACGAGCCCGGCGGGCCCGAGTACCTGGCGGCGATCGAGAAGCTGCACCCGATGGGCCGTCTCGGCGACCCGGCCGAGGTCGCCGCCGCCGTCCTCTTCCTCGCCTCCGAGGAGGCCTCGTTCATCACCGGCGCCGTCCTGCCGGTCGACGGCGGCTACCTGGCGCAGTAGCGGGCGGGGCGCGGGGCCGATCAGGCGCCGCCCGCCGTTCCGACGTCGCGGACCCAGACGGGCAACGGCGGGAGGGGCGGCCCCGGGACCCAGTTCCCGTCCGCGTCCAGGACGTCCCCGTCGTTCGGGGGTTCGTCGAGGTCGCCGATGTCCACCAGTTCGGTGCGCAGGACCGTGCCGGGCTCGTCGTCGGCGAGGTGGTCCGCGACGATCGGGCCGAGGTCCGTGGTCGGCAGGTAGTTCCCGCGGAACGGCAGGTCCCGCGGCCCGACCGAGCCGGTCGAGCAGCGCAGTTGCCCGGCCAGCACGTCGTGCCAGACGTAGAAGGTGGCCGGCCCGTGGTGGCCGAGTGCCCGGACCCGCTCCAGGAGCAGGGCGGCGGTGCGCTCGAAGGCGTCCACCACCTGCTGGACGGTCAGCGTCCGCCGGTCCTCCTCCTCGGCGGTCATCCACCAGGTGTTGGTCCGCTGCTCCGCCGGACGGTCGTCCGGGTCCAGTACCAGCGGGTCGTCCGCGAGTTCGGCGATCCACGTGAGCAAGGGCATGGCGGCAGTATCCCAGCCGCCGCGCCCGCCCGCGCCGGGCGGGGGCGTTCGTGGGCGGGCCGTAAAAGCGGTGGCGCCCGCCCGTCGCGGCGTGCTGGAGTGGTCGGATGGATCGTGATCATGTACTCGCCCTGTTCGACCAGCGGATCCGGCGCGACGCGCGGCCGGACGGCCCCGACGTCCGGGTCGAGCGCGACGGCGCCGTGGTGCGCCAGGTGGGGGGCGAGCACGCCTGGAACGGCATCGTCTGGTCCGGACTGGACGAGGCCGGGGCGGACGCCGCGATCGCCGCGCAGGTCGCCCACTTCACCGGGCTGGGACTGGAGTTCGAGTGGAAGACCTACAGCCACGACCGCCCCGCCGACCTCGGCCGGCGGCTGCTCGCGGCCGGGTTCACCGCCGAACCCGACGAGGCGCTGATGATCGCCCGGATCGCGGACCTGCCCACCGACGCGGCCCTGCCCGAGGGCGTCCGGCTGGAGCCGGTGACCGACGAGGCCGGGGTGGACCTCATGGTGACCGCCCACGATCTGGCCTTCGGGGCCGCATCCCCGACCCTGCGCGGGCGCCTGCTCGACCACCTCCGGCACGACTCGGAGACGCTGCTCCTGGTCGTCGCGATGGCCGGCGACCAGCCGGTGAGCGCCGCCCGGACGGAGCTCACCCCGGGCACCGGCTTCGCCGGCCTGTGGGGCGGCGGCACCGTCCCCGGCTGGCGCGGGCGCGGCATCTACCGCGCCCTGGTCGCCCACCGCGCCCGCCAGGCCGCCGCACTCGGCTACGAGTACCTCCAGGTCGACGCGAGCGACCAGAGCCGCCCCATCCTGGAGCGGCTCGGCTTCGCGCGGCTCAGCACCACCACGCCGTACGTGTACCAGCCGTAGGGCCCGGGCGCCGGGGGCGTCACGGCGTGGGCGTGAACCGCCCCGGCAGTGCCTCCCCCGGCTCGCCCGAGAACACCACCTCACCCCGGTGCAGCACGTGCACCGCCGCCGCCCCCGCCAGCGAGCGCGGCAGGGACTGCGCGGCCAGCACCACCGTACGGCCCCCGGCCGCCCCGGCCAGCAGCACCGCGTGCAGCCGCGCCGCCACCGCCGGCGCCAGCCCGCGCTCCGGCTCGTCCAGCAGCAGCAGATCGGGCCGCGCCCCCAACGCCCGCCCCACCGCCACCAGTTGGCGCTGACCGCCGGACAGCGTGCCCGCCCGGCGGGGCAGCAGCGCGGACAGCTCCGGGAACGCCTCCAGCACCTCCGCCGGCACCTCCGCCCGCCCCGCACCGGCCAGGCCCAGGTTCTCCGCCACGGTGAGCGAACCGAACACCCCGCGCTCGGCCGGCACCAGCGCCAACCCCAGCCGCACCCGCCGGTGCACCGACAGCCCGGTGACGTCCCGCCCCCGCCAGCACACCCGCCCACCGGACAGCGGCACCACCCCCGCCAGGGCGTGCAGCGCACTGGTGCGCCCCGAACCGTTGCGGCCCAGCAGGACGGTGACGGCGGCGGCCGGAAAAGCGAGGTCCACACCGTGCAGCGCCTCCAGCGGCCCGTACCGGACCCGGACGCCGCACAGGGCCGCGGCTACCGGCATGCGATCACCCCGGCGGCGTCCAAGCAGGGCTTCCCGTACGGGAGTTCGGCACTCACGGGCGGCCACCCCAGGCCTCGGCCACCCGGGCGTCCGCCAGCACCGCCGCCGTCGGCCCGGCCGCCACCACCCGGCCCTGCGCCATCGCGTAGACGGCATCGGCGAGTTCGGCCACCAGCTCGGCATCGTGCTCGACCAGCAGCAGTGCCATCCCACGCCCCGCGAGAGCGCGCAGTACCGCCACCAGGCGGCCCGTCTGGGCGGCATCGAGCCCCGCCGCCGGCTCGTCCAGCAGCAGCACCCGGGGTTCGCCCGCCAGCGCCCGCGCCAACTCCACCAGCCGCAGCACCCCGGTGGGCTGCACCCCCGCCGGCTCGTCCGCGACACCCCGCAACCCGAGCAACCCCAGCGCCCGCTCCGTCCGCTCCGCCGCCCCCCTGCCCCCTCGCTGCTCCGCGCCCACCCGCACGTTGTCGGCCACCGAGAGGGTCGGGAAGACGGCGATCTGCTGGAACGTCCGCGCCAACCCGAGCCGCACCCGCCGGTGCGCGGCCACGGCGGTCACGTCCCGCCCGCCCAGCAGCACCTGCCCGGCATCCGGCCGCACCGTCCCCGCCAGACAGTCGAACAGGGTGCTCTTCCCCGCCCCGTTCGGCCCGATCAACGCCGTGATCCGCCCACCCGGAGCCACCAGGTCCACCCCGCCCACCGCCACGATCCCCCCGTACCGCCGCACCACCCCCCGCACGGTCAACCGCGCCGCCGTCACGACGCCCCACCGGGGGGCGTCGTCCAGCTGAACAGGCCTACGGGGAAGGTGAGGTGGCTCGTCGTCCGCCGTCTCCGGCCGGCAGGGGCCTCGGCTCCTGCCCGCGGTCGTAGGGCGTCGGGTCGGGCCGCACCCGGCAGGGTGGTGGCGCGGGGGAGTCGGTGGTGGATCCGGCCGCAGTGTCGGGCGGGGGGCGAGGATCTGTTCAACGGGCCTTCCTTCGCAGGGAGTTCGGGTGGCGCCGGTGCTCCGTTCACGGGCGGCGGTTCAGGGTGGCGCGGAGGCGTCGGCCGGTGGGGGTGAGGCGGCCGGGCGGGAGGTCTGGCGGGGGGTCGCGCCGTGCGGTGGGGAGGGCGGCGAGGCCGCCGGGGAGGCGGCCGATGGCGGCGGCGAGGACGCCGACCGCGACGGCCGAGACGCCGGTGACGGTGCCCGCGTCGAGGCCGATCAGCAGGGCGGCGGCGAGGACGGCGCCGAGGGCGCTGTCGGCGCCGGCGACGACCACGGCGGCGAACCAGAGCAGGCCGCGGACCGGGTCGAAGGACGCCGCGTCGAAGGCGCGGCCCGCGAGGCCCATCAGGCCGCCGCCGAGGGCGGCGAGCGCGGCGCCGACCACGAAGGCGAGGAGTTTGAGGCCCGGTACGTCGACGCCCGCCGCGACCGCACCGGCCTCGTGGTCGCGCATGGCGGTGAGGGCGCGGCCGAGGCGGCCGCGGTGGAGGGCGCGGACGGCGAGCAGACCGAGGCCGAGCAGGAGGAGTTCGGCGAGGTAGAAGGCGCGGTCGCCATCGAGGAGGGCGGGGCGGTCGAGGGTGAGTCCGGTGGTGGCGTAGGGCTGCTGGAAGACGAAGCGGCTCAGCGCGGTGCCGAAAGCGAAGGTGACGAGGGCGAGGGCGAGTCCACGGCGGCGGATCGCGGGCCGGCCGGTGAGCAGGCCGAGCGGGGCGGTGGCGAGGACGGCGAGCAGCAGTGCGGGGACGGCCGGGAGGGCCGGCAGGCCGGGGACGCGACCGCTCATCAGCAGGGCGGTGCCGAGCGCGCCGAGGCCCGCGTACCCGGCCTGGCCGAGGGAGGTCTGCCCGCCGTAGCCGGTGACGACGACGACGGACAGCAGTACCAGTGCGAGGGCGGGGACGAGCAGGGCGCTGCGCAGGTCGTTGCCGCGGAAGCCGAAGGGCAACAGGAGCAGCACCAGGCAGACCGCGCCGGCCGACCGCCCGCCGCCGCCTCCTCCTCCTCGCCCTCCTCCTCGTCCTCCTCCGGGTCGGTGGCTCCGGGAGGTGAGCGGCGCCCCGCCGTCCGGGGCCCGGCCCCCGCTGATGCCGGGCCCGGCGAGCAGGGCGGCGGCGAGCAGCGCGATCACGAACAGGTTGGACTGCACCGCCTGGACCAGCGGCAGCAGTTGGCCGGACGGGCGGAGCCGGGTGAGTTCGGACTGGGCGATGCCGAGTCCGAGTCCGGTGGCGACGGCGACGGGGATGCTGCGCAGCCGGGCGGCGACGGCGACGGCCATGGTCTCCATGACCAGCAGCGGCAGCCCGTACGGGTCGAGCAGCAGGTAGGGCGCGAGGGCGACGCCGACGAGTCCGGCGGTGAAGGTGCCGAAGGCCCAGCCGAGGGCGGAGACCCGGTCGGCGTCGACGCCGGTGAGGGCGGCGAGCCGGCGGTCGTCGACGACGGCGCGCAGGTGGAGGCCGAGGCGGGTCCAGCGGGTGGTGGCGGCGACGGCGAGGCCGAGGACCAGGATCGCGGCGAGCTGGGCGACGGTGTCGGGGCGCAGGGTGTGGCCGCCGGGCAGCCGGATCGGGGCGCCGCCGAACGGGCTGGGCGCGCCGGCCAGCGGGGCCGGTCCCCACAGCAGGACGGCGACTCCGATGAGCAGCACGAACACGCCGAGCCCGGCGACCATGGTCTCGGCCGGTCCGGCGCCGCGCCGTTGCAGCGGGCGGTGCACGAGGACGTCGAGGAGCACGCCGAGGGCGGGCGCGACCACCAGCAGGCAGCAGGCGAGGGCCGGCCAGACCGGCCAGTGCCGGACGACCACGAGGTCGCGCAGCAGGTAGGCGACGGCCATGGCCTGGGCGCCCTGGGCGATGTTGAGCACGCCGGTGGCGCGGTGGCAGACGACCAGTCCGATGCCGCTGAGCGCGGCGGCACTGCCGACGGTGAGCCCGGCGAGGGCGAGGTCGAGGGTGAGGCCGAACGAGTCGGGCGCGGCGAGCAGGACGGTCATCGGTTCAGCCGCTCGGCGGGGCGGCTTCGCCCGGACGGGTGGCGGGCCTGCTCGGGGCGTCCGGGGTGTTCGGGGGGTTCGGGGTCTCCGGGAGCCCCAGGGCGTCCGGGGCCCCGGGGGCGTCCGGCGAGCAGAGCGGGCAGGGCGTCAGACCCCGCTCCTGTACGGCGGCCGCGTCCACCGGTGCGGCCGTCGCCTTGCCGGTGACCAGCGGGCAGTCCGGCCGGTGGTAGCGGGTGCCCTCGGGGACGGCGAGTGGCCCCGACCGGTGCGCCGGGGCCGGATCAGGCCCCGGCCCCGGCTCGGCCCCGGGCTCCACCAGCAGGTCGTACAGCCGCTCGACCCGCCGGTCGGTCAGTTCCCCCAGGTGCCCGCGCGGGGGCGGCGGCCGCAGCGCGACCAGGACGGCGCCGGCCACGATCAGGGCCGCGCCGGGGACGGTGGCGGAGGCCAGGTAGGGGACCTGCTGCTCGACGAAGCGTTCGCCGGAGACCCCGTACCAGCCGAGCACGCACAGCACGGCCCCGACCGCGAGGAGCAGCCAGCCGGCCCGCTCGCGCCCGGCCCGCTCGCGCGCGCTCCGGAGGCTCTGCGGCAGGCGGGCACCGCGCCGGACGGGGGAAACCCTCGGGGCGTTACGGGTGATTTCTCCGTCGGATTGCGATGCGTCCATGGATCCGCCTTCATGGTGTCACCTGAGACGTTTCCAGGATCGGCCTGGAACAGCATCCGGGGATCCGCGACCGGCCGGGCGCAGTCCGGGCGGCGCGGTCGAGAGGGAACACCATGCGCGTGACGCGAAGCGGCACCTCCCGGGGCGGCAGCGCCCTCCTGCGGACGGCGGGCGGGCTGCTCGCCCTGCTGCTGGCGGGCACCGCGGCCGGGTGCGGCAGCACCAAGTCCGGGTCCGGGTCCTCGGCCTCCTCCCCGGCCGCGACCGCGAGCGTCGCCGCCGGTGCGAGTGTCACCACCGGCGCCGGCGCCGGCGCCAGTGCCACCGCCCCCGCCGACCCGGCCGCCGCCCAGGCGGAGGTCACCGCCAACTGGGAGAAGTTCTTCGACCCGGCCACCCCGATCGCCGACAAGGCCAAGCTGCTCCAGGGCGGCGACACGCTGCTCCCGGTGCTCCAGGGCTTCTCCCAGGACCCCCGGGTGGGCCAGGTGAAGGCCACGGTGGGCGGGGTCGCGTTCACCGACGCCGCCGACGCGACCGTCACCTACGCGCTCTCCCTCCAGGGCACCGTGGTCGCGCCGGCCGCGACCGGGCAGGCCGTCCTCGACAACGGCACCTGGAAGGTCTCCCGCTCGACCCTGTGCGGGCTGCTCACCCAGGCCGGCGGGGCCAGTGCCACCCCGGTCCCCGGATGCGGCTGACCGCACCTCGGCGGCACCTGACCGCACTGCCGCACGGCCGCGGGCCGACGCCCGTTCTGCGTCCGGTCCTGGTCCCGGTCCTGGCACCGGTCCTGGCCCTGCTCCTGGCCCTGCTGCCGTTGCTCGCCGGCTGCGGCACCCGGCTGCCGGACGGCGCCTTCACCGCCCGCGCCACGCCCGCCCCGGGGGCCGGCGGCAACCCGTCCTTCGACACCGGCGTGTCCGCGACCGCGATCCGGATCGGCATCGTCACCTCCCTGACCAGCCCGGTCGGCAGCGAGGTGTTCAGCGGCCCCCGGTACGGCGCCCAGGCGTTCTTCCAGGCCCTCAACGACCGCGGCGGCCTGCACGGGCGCACGGTCGAGGTGGTGACCTGCGACGACGGCGGCAGCGGCATCGGCAACCAGGACTGCGTGCACCGGCTGGTCGACCAGGCGCACGTCTTCGCCCTCGTCAGCGGCAGCGTCCTGGACTACGCGGGCGCGCCGTACGTGAGCGGCAAGGCGGTGCCGGACGTCGGCGGCCAGCCGATCGGCACGGCGTACGACCGCTGGCCGCACCTGTACGGGATCTACGGCAGCGCCGCCCCGCGCGACGGCCGGGCGGTCGGCTGGAACGGCACCCTGTACCAGAGCACCGAGGTGTTCCGTTTCTTCAAGCAGCGCCTGGGCGCCGACAGCGCCGCCGTGGTCGCCTACAACCAGGCCGACTCGGCCCGCTACGCCGGACAGCTCAAGGCGGGGCTGGAGGCGGAGGGCTACCGGGTGCTGCTCCAGACGGTGGACTTCGCGCTGCCGAACTTCCAGGCGGTGGCCGCGGCCGTGCGCGCCGACGGCTCGCAGCTGCTGTTCGACGCGATGGACTCGCGCGGGAACGCGGCGCTCTGCCGGGCGCTGGACGAGGCCGGGGTGTCGGTCGCGGCGAAGGTGACCACGGTGCAGAACTGGACGCCGACCGACCCCACCCACTACGCCGCCTCGCCGAACTGCCGCAACGCGCTCTGGGCGACGTCCTCCAGCCAGAACTACGAGGACGAGCAGCACCCGGCCGTGCACGACTTCCGCGCCGCGATGGCCCGCTCCTACCCGGACCGGGCCGACCGGCTGTCCGCGTGGGAGCTGGAGGGCTGGGCGGGCGCCCAGTGGCTCGCCGACGCCCTGGACTCCTGCGGCGCCGCACCGACCCGGGTCTGCGTCGAGGCCTTCCTGAACCGCGCCGAGCCCTACGACGCGCACGGGCTGATCCTGCCCGCGTCCTTCGTGCCGCAGCCGCCGCCGAGCGGGCCCACCCGGGCCTGTCTGAACGTCGCCCGCTGGCAGGACTCCGCCGGGGGCGGGCGGGGCGGCTGGGTCACCCAGGTGCCGGCCATGGCCACGGACTGCTTCGACGTGCCGCAGCTGCCGTACCGGCCGTGACCGACGGCGGGTCCCGTGGCCGACGGCGGGGCCCGTGGCCGAAGACGGGTCCCGGCGAGGGGCGGACGCGTCCTAAGGGAGCCGCTCCACCATCACCATCGCCGCGTCGTCGTCCAGCCGGCGGCCGACGTGTGCCAGCAGGTCGCGGCGCAGGCGGCTCAGCAGGACGCCGGGGCGCTCGGCCTGCCAGGCGGTGACCCGTTCGGTCAGCGGGTAGAAGCGGCGCTGGGCGTCCCGGGCCTCGATCACCCCGTCGGTGTAGATCAGCAGCCGGTCGCCCGGGTGGAACGGGAAGGTCTGCACCTGGTACGAGACCGGGGCGAGTTCGCCGAGGCCGAGCGGCGGTGCCGGGTTGCGGGTGGTGAGCGTGGTGACGCCGTCCGGGCGCAGCAGCAGCGGGGGCGGGTGGCCGCAGTCGATGAGGTGGACGTGCGAGCCGTCGTCGGGGATGTCGATCAGCACGGCGGTGATGAAGGACTCGCCGCCCTCGTCCGGCGCCTCCTCGGCCGGGCGCTGGTGCCGGGAGCGTTCGGCCCGCCGGGCCTCGGCGAGCTGGGCGAGGTCCCAGCAGACGCTGCCGTCCAGGTACTCGGCCAGGCCCGGCAGGTCGGCGTGCAGGTGGGCGGCGGCGCGGAAGGCGCCGAGCAGCAGGGCCGCGTCGCCGAGCGAGGACAGCCCCTTGCCGCGGACGTCGCCGACCAGCAGCCGGGTGCCGTCGGTGGTCCGGGCGGCCGCGTACAGGTCGCCGCCGACCTGGGCCTCGGCCTCGGCGGCCAGGTAGAAGGAGGCCAGGTGCAGTGGTCCGATCCGCTCCGGCAGCGGGCGCAGCAGGACCCGCTGGGCGGCCTCGGAGACCGAGCGCACCCGGGCGAGCTCGCGTTCGTGCCGGTCGCGCAGCACCCGCAGGCCGACGATCAGCGCCGAGACGACCACCTGGGCGCTCAGCTGGGTCTCGATGTTGGCGCTGGTCAGGCCGTCCCGGACGGCGCCGATGGCGGTGAGCGCGGCGAGGGCCAGCAGGGCGACCCCGGCGGTGGCCCGCGGGCCGGCGAAGGAGGCGGTGAGGGCCGGGGCGACGATCAGCAGCGGGCCGAGGTGGATCGACGGCGGGGAGAGGATGTCGACGACGGTGATCACGACGATCAGTGCGAGCGGCAGTGCCGTCATCACTCGGCGGTCGGGTCGCCAGGAGCGGCGGCGGGCGCGGGGACGGGGGTCATCGGGACGCTGCCGGAGGGGCACCTCTCCTCTGTACACCGTGGGGGCGGTGGGGCGCACCCCGGGGCGGGCGGGGCCGGGGGCGGAGGCGCTGGGGTGAGGAGGGGCCGGCGAGAGGCCGGAGAGGGGGGCCGGCGAGGGGGCCGGGGCGCGGGTGCGGGCCCGGTCAGTCCTCCTGGCCGTAGCGGGCCAGGTACGCGGCGAAGCGGGCGACGTCCTCGTCGGACCATTCGGTGAAGCGGGCGGTGAAGGCCGTCCGGCGCTGCTCGTTGGCGTCCCGCAGCAGGGTGAGGCCGCCCTCGGTGGCGCGCAGGATCTGGCCGCGCTGGTCGTCCGGGTCGGTCTCGCGGCGCAGCAGGCCGAGCTTCTCCAGCGCGGTGACCTGGCGGCTGACGGTGGACTTGTCGAGCATGAAGTACGCGGCCACGTCGGCGGCCCGGCAGCCGCCGCGCTCGGTGATCAGGTCGAGGATGCTGTACGTGACCAGGGAGAGGTCGGGGTGCAGCTGGGAGGCCTTGTGCCGGGCACGGCGGGCGAAGGCGGTCAGCTCGCGCTGGATGGTGTCGATGGACGACTCGCGGCCGGGCACGGCGTTCCTACCTCCTCGGGATTTGTTGCACTATACAACGGATTTACCCCGGGGTCGCGCGTCTCTCCGCCGCCGGGCCGCCGTTCGCGGGGTCCGGCGGGTCCTGCCCTACCCGCCCTGCCTGCCAGGCGCGGGCCGCCGCGATCCGGCGGGTCGCACTCGGGTGAGTGGCGAACAGTAGCTCAAGCAGCCTCGGCGGGTCGACATCCGAGACGTTCACCACCGCCAGTCTGCGCTGCATCGCCACGAACTGCTCGGCGTCCCCGGTCAGTTCGAGGGCGTGCCGGTCCGCCCTGGCCTCGATCCGGCGGCTCACCGCACACTGCACCGGCCCCGACAGCGCGCCGATCAGCGCCGCCGACGCGGCCAGCAGGGGCAGCGCCCGGGGATCCGCCGCGTCCGCGGCCCCGGCCGCCGCCAGCAGCGGCCGCCAGTTCGCCAGCAGGCCCAGCAGTACCACCGCCACTGCGGCACCCAGCGCCCCGAGCGCCGTACCGACCGGCACGTCCCGGTGCTTGACGTGCCCCAGTTCGTGCGCCACCACCAGCTCCACCTCGCGCGGCTCGGCCGCCGTCAGCAGGGTGTCGTACGCGACGATCCGACGGGTCGCGCCGAACCCGGAGACGTACGCGTTCAGTGCGGTGGTCCGCCGGGAGGCGTCCGCCACCAGGACGTCCCGCACCCGCACGCCGTCCCGCTCGGCCAGCGCCAGCAGTGCCGTCCGCAGCTCGCCCGGCGGCATCGGGGTGAAGCGGTTGAACACCGGCTCGATCAGCAGCGGGTGGAGGAAGGACAGCGCGGCCGTCAGCAGCGCCGCCGCCCCCGCCGCCGGGAGCCACCAGTGCCGCGGGGACCACCCGGTCAGCGCGAACAGCCCGAGCACCAGCGGCAGGACCAGCAGCAGGGTCAGCCCGAGCGAGCGCACGGCGTCCAGCGCCCAGCCCGCCCAGCTCTGGGTCACCAGGCCGAACCGGGCCCGGACGGCCCGCGCCCCCGCCCCGAACGGCAGTTGCAGCGCCTGGCCCAGCACCACCAGGGCAGCCGCGCCCGCCAGCACCCCGGCCGTCCGGGAACCGCCGAACCAGCGGCCGGTGGCGGTCACCAGCGCGGCACCGGCCGGGGTCAGGCCCAGCACCAGGGTCAGCGCCAGGCCCGCCAGGCGGCCGCCGAGTGCCCACGGCAGCTGGGCGCGGCGCAGCGCGCGGCCGCGGGCGCGCTCGGCGGGGGTGAAGTCGGGTGCGGGGGTCGCGCCGGGGGTTGGGGCTGGCGCTGGGGTGGGCTCGGGCGTCGTCATCGGCGGGGTGGCTCCGGCGGGGGTGAGGGTGGGCGGGTCCAGCATGTCCTACCGCAGGCGGCGGGCGCCCACGCGTCGCGCGCGTTCGCGCGGGGTCGTCGCTTGTCGGCCCGCTGGTGTCCTCCTGTGTCCGGAATGTTGTGGATGCGGGCACAAGCGGTGCCGATTCGGTGGCGTAGGCTGACCGCTTGCATCGACCTCGGGGGGAACCACTCATGCGCCGTGCCGCGGCTGCCGTCGCCGTGCTCGTCGGCCTGACCGTCGCCACCGCCTGCGGGCCGGACGACCCGGCACCCGGTTCGGCGTCGACCGCCCCGCCCGCCGCGGCGCCCCCGGCCTCCGCCGCCGCGACCACCGGTACGGCCCCCGCAGCCGCCCCCACCAAGGGCGGCGCGCCCCGCCCGGACGGCACCATCACCGTCGCCTTCGCCGGAGACGTCCACTTCGAGGGCCGGACCGAGCCCCGGCTGTCCGTCCAGCCGCCCGAGCAGGCCCTCGGCCCGATCTCCCGCACCCTCGCCGACGCCGACCTCTCCGTGCTCAACCTGGAGACCGCGATCACCGGGCGCGGCGCACCCGAACCGAAGACCTACACCTTCCGCACCACGCCCAAGGCGCTGTCCGTGCTCAAGGACTCCGGCGTGGACGTCGTCTCGATGGCCAACAACCACGCCGTCGACTTCGGCGCCGACGGCCTCACCGACACCCTGGCCGCCAAGGACTCCTCACCCGTCCCGGTGATCGGCGTCGGGCACAACGCCAAGGAGGCGTACGCCCCGTACGTGACCACCGTGCGCGGGGTGAAGGTCGCGGTGGTCGCCGCCAGCCAGGTCGAGGACATCACCAACCAGAAGTGGCGGGCCGGCGCCAACAAGCCCGGCATCGCCTCCGCCCTGGACGTCCCCGCGCTGGTCGCGGCCGTGCAGGCGGCCAAGCAGCAGGCCCCGGTCGTCCTCGTCTACCTGCACTGGGGCGAGGAGGGCAAGGCCTGCCCGACCGCCGCCCAGACCGCCGTGGCCAAGAAGCTCGCCGCCGTCGGCGCCTCCGCGGTGGTCGGCACCCACGCCCACACCATGGTCGGCTCGGGCATGCTCGGCAACACCTACATCGGGTACGGCTTCGGCAACTTCCTCTGGTACGGCACCTCCAACTACGCCTTCTCCAACGAGACCGGCGTCACCACCCTCACCCTCGCCGCCGACGGCAAGGTCAAGGGCGAGGCCTTCGCCCCGGCCACCATCGACGACAAGGGCATCCCGCAGCCGGTCACCGGCGCCGCCGCCGAGGCCGCCCTCAAGCGCCGCGACGGCCTGCGCGGCTGCGCCGGACTCACCCCGCCCCCGGCCGCCCACTGACGACGGCCGTCCACCGGCGACGGCCGCCCACTGACGACGGTCGTCCACCGGCGACGGCTGCCCACTGACGACGGTCGTCCACCGGCGACGGCCGTCCACCGAGACGGCGGTCCGTACATCAACGGGGCGATCGGTCAACTGGAACTGACCACCCGTAGAGCATCGTTGCGACGCCCGGTCGAGGGCGGCATCGACGCGAACCCCTTAGGGCCCGTGTTCGGACTCCCGCAGACGGGAGTCCGAAGGCGGGCCCTGGAGCCCCTGAGGCCGCTCGTCCCGTCGTCGGGGCGGGCGGCCTCTTCGCGTGCCCGGGCGGATCGGGACGCAGCAGGACGGCCTGGCGGATTGACGACGGCCCAGGTGTCGGAATCTGTCGAACGGGCTATCGGCGTAGGCGAACAAATGTGTTAGGTTAGGCTTGCCTAACATTGCTGGTCGGAGGGGAAGTCCTGTGGAACGGTCCGAATTCGCCGGTGTCGTCGCGATGGTCACCGGGGCCGGACAGGGCATCGGCGCGGCCGTGGCCCGGGCGCTGGTCGCCGAGGGAGCCGTCGTCGCGGCGGTGGACCGGGAGGCCGGCCCGCTCGCCGGGGTCGCGGCGGAATCCGAGGCGCTGCACCCGTACGCCCTGGACGTCTCCGACGCCCGAGCGGTCGACAGCGCAGTGGAATTGATGGAACGTCAACTCGGCCCGATCGGCGTACTGGTGAACGTCGCCGGAGTGCTGCGCCCCGGCCCGGTCGTCGAACTGTCCGACGCCGACTGGGCGGAGACCTTCGCCGTCAACAGCACCGGGGTGTTCCACACCGGCCGGGCGGTCGGCCGCCGGATGGCCGAGCGGGGGCGGGGCGCCGTCGTCACGGTGGGCTCCAACGCCGCCGGGGTGCCGCGGGCCGGGATGGCCGCCTACGCGGCGTCCAAGGCGGCGGCCACCATGTTCACCCGCTGCCTCGGCCTGGAGCTGGCCCGCTCCGGGGTGCGCTGCAACGTCGTCTCGCCCGGGTCGACCGACACCCGGATGCAGCGCGGGCTGTGGGGCGAGGACGCCGAGGCGGCCGAACAGCGCGTGATCGAGGGCGACTTGGCGGCCTGGCGGGTCGGCATCCCGCTCGGGCGGATCGCCGAGCCCGCCGACGTCGCGGAGGCCGTGCTCTTCCTGGCCTCCGACCGGGCCCGGCACATCACCATGCACGACCTGTACGTCGACGGCGGCGCGACCCTGCGCGCCTGAGGCACCCCCGGGCATCCGCCGACCGCAGACCGTAGACCCGTCCCAGACTGGAGAGACCACCGTGACCACGGTGCACCACGCCCCGCCGACCCCCACCGACGGCGGCCCCGACCGAACCGCCATCGGCGCGGCCAGCGGCCTGCTCGGCCAGTACCGGGCCGCCGACGACGAGGCGTTCCTCGCCTCACCGACCCGCACCCTGCTCGCCGCGGGCGTGCACGCCCGGGTGCCGCAGGACGCCCGCCCGCTGCCCGTCCGGGTCGCCGAGACGCTGGCCGGGGCACGCCGCGACGGGGTCGAACGGCCCCTGGTGGTCGGTGCGGTGGCCTTCGACCACGGCGGCCGGGACGAACTCGCCGTCCCCGCCCGGGTCCGGTCCGCCGGGGCGCTGCGCGACGACCCGCTGATCGCGCTGCCCGCGCCGCGGGCCGCGCAGGCCGGTTGGCGGATCCGCCCGGTCCCGGAGCCGGAGGCGTACGGTGCGGGCGTCGCGGCGGCCGTCGAGCGGCTGCGCGGCGGGGAGTTGAGCAAGGTGGTGCTGGCCCGCACGCTGGAGCTGACCAGCGACCGGCCGCTCGACCTGCCGGCCGTGCTGCAGCGCCTGGCCCGGCGCGACCCCGGCGGCTACACCTTCGCCGTCCCGGCCGGCGCCGGCAGCACCCTGATCGGCGCCAGCCCCGAACTCCTGCTCTCCCGCCGGGGCACGGCCGTGCTGGCCAACCCGCTGGCCGGCTCGGTGCCGCGCAGCGAGGACCTCGGCGAGGACGTCCGGCGCGCCGCCGCGCTGCTGGAGTCGCCCAAGGACCTGCACGAGCACGCCGTGGTGGTGGACGCGATCCGCGCGGCGCTGGCGCCCTACTGCCGGAACCTGGACGTGCCGGAGCGGCCCACCCTGGTGCGGACGGCGGCGATGTGGCACCTGGCCACCACGATCAGCGGTGAGCTGGCCGACCCGGCCGTCTCCGCCCTGGAGCTGGCCTGCGCGCTGCACCCGACCCCGGCGGTCTGCGGCACGCCGACGGACGTCGCCCGCCGGGTGATCGGCGAGATCGAGCCCTTCGAGCGGGGCCTGTACACCGGCATGGTCGGCTGGGGCGACGAGAGCGGCGACGGCGAGTGGGTGGTGACCATCCGCTGCGCGCAGGCGCAGGACCGCACGCTGCGGGTGTACGCGGGCGCCGGGGTGGTCGAGCAGTCCCGGCCGGAGGCCGAACTCGCCGAGACCAGCGCCAAGTTCCGCACCTTCCTGGAGGCCGCGGGGGTGGCGCTGTGACGCCCCTGGACGAGGTGCTGGACGGATTCACCCCGTACCCGGCCGACTTCGCCGAGCGCTACCGGGCGGCCGGCCACTGGCGCGGCGAGACCTTCGGGCGGATGCTGCGCGAGCGCGCCGCCGCGCACGGCGACCGGATCGCCGTGGTCGACCCCGGCGGCCACTCGGTGGCGGCGGGCGAGCGGCGCTGGACGTACGCCGAACTCGACCGCCGGGCCGACCGGATGGCCGCCGGGCTGCTCGCCCGCGGGCTCCGGGCCGGGGACCGGGTGGTGGTCCAACTGCCCAACGCCGCCGAGTTCTTCGAGGTGGTCTTCGCCCTGTTCCGGATCGGTGCGCTGCCGGTCTTCGCGCTGCCCGCGCACCGCTACGCGGAGATCTCGCACTTCTGCGCGTTCACGGGCGCCGTGGCGTACGTCGTCCCGGGCGTCGAGGGCGGCTTCGACCACCGCGAACTCGCCACCCGGGTACGGGAGGAGAACCCGGACCTGCGGCTGGTGCTGGTGGCCGGCGAGGACCCGGGCGAGCACCTGCGGCTGGCGGACGTGCCCTGCGACGGCCCCGGCCCCGCGCGCGAACCCGAGCCCGGGGACGTCGCGTTCCTCCAGCTCTCGGGCGGCAGCACCGGGGTGCCGAAGCTGATCCCGCGCACCCACGACGACTACATCTACTCGCTGCGCGGCTCGGTCGAGCTGTGCGCGCTGGACGGGCGCAGCGTCTACCTGTGCGTGCTGCCCGCCGCCCACAACTTCCCGCTCAGCTCGCCCGGTTCGCTCGGCACGCTGTACGCCGGCGGCCGGGTGGTGCTCTGCCCGCAGCCCAGCCCCGAGACGGCCTTCCCGCTGATGGCGCGCGAGGGCGTCACCGTCACCGGGCTCGTCCCGCCGCTCGCGCTGCTGTGGCTGGACGCCGTGGAGCGCGGCGCCCGCGGCCACGAGAGCCTGGAGGTGCTGCTGGTCGGCGGCGCCAAGTTCAGCGAGGAGGCGGCCCGGCGGGTCGGCCCGGTGCTGGGCTGCACGCTCCAGCAGGTGTTCGGGATGGCCGAGGGCCTGGTCAACTACACCCGGCTGGACGACCCGGAGGAGCTGATCGCCACCACCCAGGGCCGGCCGATCTCCGCCGACGACGAGGTCCGGGTGGTCGACGACCAGGACCGCGACCTGCCCGACGGCACCACCGGGCACCTGCTCACCCGGGGCCCGTACACCATCCGCGGCTACTGGAACGCCCCCGGGCACAACGCGGCCTCCTTCACCGCGGACGGCTACTACCGCACCGGGGACCTGGTCCGTCGGCTCCCCAGCGGCCACCTGGTGGTCGAGGGCCGGGCCAAGGACCAGATCAACCGGGGCGGCGAGAAGGTCGTCGCCGAGGAGATCGAGAACCACCTGCTCGCCCACCCGGCCGTGCACGACGCGGCGGTGGTGTCGATGCCCGACCCGTACCTCGGCGAACGCACCTGCGCGTACGTCGTGCTCCGTGCCGAACACCGCGAACAGCCGCCGAAGGGCGTGGAGTTGAAGCGCTTCGTGCGCGGGCGCGGACTGGCCGAGTACAAGGTGCCGGACCGGGTGGAGTTCGTCGACGCCTTCCCCGCCACCGGGATCGGCAAGGTCAGCAAGAAGGACCTGCGGGCCGCCATCGCGGCCTCCCTCCCCGCATCGTGACAGCCCCCCGTCTACCCCCCATCACCCCCGTGAATCCGAGGAGTTCGACCATCGTGGGCCTGCCCCGCATTCCCTCCTACCCGCTGCCCACCGCCGGGGAGCTGCCCGCCAACCGGGTCTCCTGGACGGTGGACCCGGCCCGCGCCGTGCTGCTGGTGCACGACCTGCAGAACCACTTCCTGGACGCCTTCCCGGGCGACGCCGCGCCCCTGCCCGAACTCCTGGCCAACGTCGCCGCGTTGACCGCCGCGGCCCGCGCGAGCGGGGTGCCGGTCCTCTACTCGGCGCAGCGCGGCGGGCAGAGCCCGGCCGAACGCGGACTCCAGCAGGACTTCTGGGGCCCCGGCATCCCCGACGACCCGCGCGCCACCGCGGTCGCCGACGCCGTCGCCCCGGCCGAGGGCGACACCGTCCTCACCAAGTGGAAGTACAGCGCCTTCGTGCGCACCGAGTTGGAGCAGCTGCTGCGCGAGCAGGGCCGCGACCAGCTGGTGATCACCGGGGTCTACGCCCACATCGGCGTGCAGGCCACCGCCTGCGACGCCTGGATGCGGGACGTCCGGGCCTTCGTGGTGGCCGACGCGGTCGCCGACTTCGGACCGGACGAGCACCGCGCCGCACTGGAGTGGATCGCCGGGCGGTGCGGGGCGGTCACCACCGCGGACGTCGTACGCGCGGCGCTGGACGGGACGGACGGGAAGTGACGGGCGTGGACGCGACCGGTTTCACGGTGGAACGGATCCGGGGCGAGGTCGCCGACCTGCTCGGGGAGGACCCGGCGGACATCCCGCTGGACGAGAACCTGGCCGACTGGGGGCTGGACTCGATCCGGCTGATGACCCTGGCCGAGCGCTGGCGGGCCGAGGGCGCCGAGGTGGAGTTCGTACGGCTGGCGGAGCGGCCGTCCGTCGAGGCCTGGGCCGAACTGCTGGGCGTGGCCTGATGGAGGCGGTCGTACGGGAGGCGGGCGCGGGCCCGGCCGGCGCGGGGGGCCCTTCCGTGGAGGAGGGCCCGGCCGGGCTGCTCGCGGCGGAGGGGCTGGTCCTGCCGGAACCGGTGCGGTCCGGTCCGGCGGTCGAGTACCCGGCCACCACCGTGGTCGGCCCGGTCGAGGCCCAGGCGGCCCGGACGCCGCAGGCGCCGGCGCTGGTGCTCTCGGACGGCGGGGTGGTGACGTACCGGGAGCTGAACACCTCGGCCAACCGGCTGGCCCGGGCCCTGGCCCGGCGCGGCGCCCGGCCGGGTACGGTGGTCGGGCTGACGCCCGCCGGCCGTCCGGAGGAGCAGCTGACGGCGGTGCTCGCGGTGGCCAAGTCCGGGGCGGCGTGGCTGTCGTTGGACCCGGCGGACCCGCCCGGGCGGCGGGACTGGCTGCGCGCCGAGAACGAGCTGGTCTGCGTGCTGGGGGAGGGGACACCGGGTGCACCGGGCGGCCTCGACACCACCGGCGAGCTGGACACCGACCCGCCGCGCGCGCTCACCCCGCAGCACCTGCTCAGCGTCGGGTACGGCCCGGGCGGGCGCCCGGCCGCCGTCCGGCTGACCCACGCCGAGGCGGACCGGCGGGTGCGCGAGCTCCAGACCGCCCACCCGCTCGGGCCGGGCGACCGGGTGCTGCAACTGCGGCTGCCGCACTGGGGCTTCCTCTGGCCGCTGCGGACGGGCGCGGCGGTGGTGCTGGCGGGCGGCGGCTGACGGATGACAGCGAACAACTTTCAGCGAACAGATGATGAAAGATGAAATCTGTTCGCTGAAAGTTGTCATCTGTCATCTGTCAGCCGTCAGCCGTCAGCCGTCAGCCGTCAGCCGCCAGCCGTCAGCTGTCGGCTGTCGGCCGCCCCGCCGCCAGGTCCATCGCGGTCCACGCCATCGCCACCGCGCCGTCCAGCAGGGCCCGTTCGGCCTCCGCCCCGAGCGCGGCCTCGGCGAAGGCCGCCTCGTGCGGTGCGCAGGAGCCCCCGGTGATGTCCAGGACCGGATGGATGGAGGGCACCACGTGCGAGACGTTCCCCATGTCCGTGCAGGCGAACGGCGCGCGCTCGACCGGTTCCGGCCGGCCCAGCGCCGCCGCGTTGGCGCGCCAGTGGGTGAGCAGGGCCGGGTCGGAGCGCATGTCCAGGTAGTCCGGCTCGGGCCTGGTCAGCTCCACCTCGCAGCCGGTGGCCAGCGCCCCGGCCCGGAAGCAGTCCTCGACCCGCGCCCGCAGGTGGGCGAGGTCCTCGGCCGCCGAGGCGCGGATCTCGTACTCGGCGCTCGCGCTGTCGGGGATCAGGTTCGGGGCCGTCCCGGCCGCGGTGGTGATGCCGTGCACCCGCCACTGGGGCGGGAGTTGCTGCCGCAGCAGCCCGAGCGCGACCTGCGCGACGGTGAGCGCGTCGGCGGCGTTGCGGCCCTCGTGCGGGTTGAGGCTGGGGTGGGCGGCGCGCCCGGTGTAGCGGACGGACAGGGTGCCCAGAGCGAAGGAGCGGAAGTCGGCGACCTCGACCGGGCAGGGGTGCACCATCATCGCCGCGTCCACCCCGTCGAAGGCTCCGGCCTCCAGCAGCAGGGCCTTGCCGGCCCCGCGCTCCTCGGCCGGTGCGCCGATCACCCGTACGGTGAGCCCGAGTTCGTCCGCGTACGGGGCGAGCCCGAGCGCCGCGCCGACGCCGGCGGCGGCGATCAGGTTGTGCCCGCAGGCGTGCCCGAGGCCGGGGAGGGCGTCGTACTCGCAGACCAGCGCGACGGTGACCGGCCCGCTGCCGAGGCTCGCGGTGAACGCGGTGGCCAGGCCGTGGGCGGGTGCGGTGACCGAGTAGCCGTGGGAGCGCAGCAGTTGGGCGCACCAGGCGGCCGCCCGGTGCTCCTCGAAGGCGGTCTCGGGGTGGGCGTGGATGCGGTGGCTGAGCGCCAGCAGGTCGGCCGTGTGCGCGTGGACGCGTTCGCGGACGGCCTGCTTGGCCGCGCTCGGCGCCTGGTTCTCGGGCTGATTCCGAGGCTGGGTCATGGGCGTCTCCGGGATGTCAGGGGCGCGGCCGCACGAGGCCGTTGACCAGATCGTATGAAGTTAGATTAGGCTAACCTAAGTAAGGCGTTCCGGACCCCCCGAGGAGCTCTCCGCACCATGCCCGCCGTCGAAACGCAGCCCGTCGATCAGCAGCCCACCGGGGCCCGGTCCGCCGACGTCCCGCTGCTCGCCGCCCAGGCCGCCGTCTGGTACGCCCAGTCGCTCGACCCCGCCAGCCCGGTCTACAACACCGGCGACGCCGTCGAGATCACCGGACCGCTCGACGAGGAGGCCTTCGAGGCGGCCCTGCGGCAGACCGTGGACGAGGCCGAGGCCCTCGGCGCGGTCGTCGTCACCGGCCCGGACGGCACCCCGCACCAGCGCCTGACCCCCGGTCACCGCTGGCCGCTGCACCGCCTCGACCTGCGGGCCGCCGAGGAGCCGTCCGCCGAGGCCGAGGCCTGGATGCGCGCCGACCTCGCCCGCCCGGCCGACCTCACCACCGGCCCGCTGTTCACCCAGGCGCTCATCCGGCTCGCCGACGACCAGCGGATCTGGTACCGCCGGATCCACCACCTCGCCGTCGACGCCTACGCGTTGACCCTCCTCGGCGACCGCGTCGCCGCCCACTACACCGCCCGCACCACCGGCGCCGACCCCGGCCCCAGCCCCTTCGCCCGCCTCGCCGAGGCCGCCGCCGAGGAGGCCGCCTACCGCGCGGGCGAGGACTACCGCACCGACCGCGCCCACTGGTCCGCCCACCTTGCCGGCGCCGACGCCCCGGCCGTCCTGCCGGGCACCCCCGCCGTGCATCCCGGGGCCGAGCACTCCGGGGCCGAGCACTCCGGGGCCGAGCGCTCCGGGCGGCCCGGGGCCGAGTCGACCCCGCTGCGGCTGAGCGCCACCCTCCCCGCCGGAACCCGCGAGCGCCTGGAGCGTGCCGCCACCGCGGCCCGCGCCACCTGGGCGGAGCTCCTCCTCGCCGCCACAGCCGGCTACCTGCACCGCCTGACCGGCGCCCAGGACGTCCTGCTCGGCCTCCCGCTCGCCAACCGCCGCGGCCCCGCCGCCCTGCGCACGCCCGTCGCCGCCGCCAACGTGCTGCCGCTGCGCCTGGCCGTCCGCCCCGCCGACACCGCCGAGGACCTGCTGCGCCAGGTGGTCCGCGCCTTGCGCACCGCCCGCCGCCACCAGCGCTACCCGCTGGAGGACCTGCGCCGCGACCTCGGCCGCACCGGCGGACGCCGCGCCCTGTTCGGCCCGATGGTCAACATCAAGGCCTTCGAGGCCGACCTCGACCTGGCCGGCCTGCCCGGCGTGGTCCGCAACCTCGCCGCCGGACCGGTCGACGACCTCGCCGTGAACGTCTCGCCCGGCCCCGACGGCGGCCTGCGCCTGCTCCTCGACGCCGACCCGGCCCGCCACGGCGCCGACTCGCTGGCCGCCCACCGCGACGGCCTGCTGCGCTACCTCGACGCCCTCACCGAGCTGCTGCTCACCGACCCGACGACGCCGATCGCCCGGATCGACCTGCTGGACGCCGACGCCCTGCGCCGCGCCACCGAGGGCCGCACCGAACCCCCGGTCGAGCGGACCGTGCCCGAGCTGTTCTCCGCCCAGGCCGCCCGCACCCCGGCCGCCGTCGCCGTCCGCTGCGGCGAAACCGCCCTCACCTTCGGCGAGTTGGAGAGCCGGTCCGACCGCCTCGCCCACCGGCTGCGCGGCCTCGGCGTCCACGGCGGCGCGCCCGTCGCCCTTGCCCTGCCGCGCAGCGCGGACACCCTGGTCGCGATGCTCGCCGTGCTCAAGGCCGGCGGCGCCTGCGTCAGCCTCGACCTGGCCCACCCCCGGCAGCGGCTCGCCGCCGTGCTGGCCGACGCCCGCCCGGTCTGCGCCGTCGGCACCCCCGAGGCGCTCGCCGACCTCGACCTGCCGCCCGGCCTGCCCACCGTACGGCTGTCCGACGCCGAGGCCCCCGGTGCCACCGCGGCCCCTGAGGCCCCCGGGAGCCCCGAGGCGCCCCTGCCGGCCCCGCGCCTCCACGACGCCGCCTACGTGCTGCACACCTCCGGCTCCACCGGCCGCCCCAAGGGCGTGGTCGTCACCCATGCCTCGTTCGCCAACCTGCACGCCGGCCACGGCGAGGACCACATCGCCCCCGCCGTCCGCCGCACCGGCCGCGAGCGCCTGCGCATCGCCCACAGCGCCTCCTTCGCCTTCGACGCCTCCTGGGACCCGGTGCTGTGGATGGTCCACGGCCACGAGCTCCACCTGCTCGACGACGCCACCTACCGCGACCCGGCCGCCCTCGCCGCCCACCTCCACCGCGAGCGCATCGACTACCTCGACCTCACCCCCTCCTACCTCGAAGTCCTCCTCGCCGAAGGCGTGCTGGACGAGGACCGGCACCGCCCCTCGGTGCTCGCGGTCGGCGGCGAGGCCACCCCGCCCGCCCTCTGGCAGCGGCTCGCCGCCGTCCCCGGCCTGCACCCGATCGACCTCTACGGCCCCACCGAGACCACCGTCGACGCCTACGCCTGGACCCCGGGCCCGGACGGCGCCCCGACCGGCAGGGTGGTGCGCGGCTCCCGCGCCTACGTCCTGGACGGCTCGCTGCGCCCCGCGCCCGACGGCGTGACCGGCGAACTGTACGTGGCCGGTGCCTGCCTGGCCCGCGGCTACCTCGGCCGCCCCGACCTCACCGCCGAACGCTTCCTCGCCGACCCCTTCGGCCCGCCCGGCGACCGGATGTACCGCACCGGCGACCTCGCCCGCCGCCGCCCCGACGGCACCCTGGAGTTCCTCGGGCGCGCCGACGACCAGGTGAAGATCCGCGGCTTCCGGGTCGAACCCGGCGAGATCGCCGCCGTCCTCGCCCAACTGCCGGGCGTGGCGCAGGCCGTGGTGATCGCCCGGCCCGGACCGCAGGGCAAGCGACTGCTCGGCTACGTCGTCCCCGCCACCGGTGAACTCCCCGCCGTCGGCGACCACCCCACCGGTGCCGTCCCCGACCCCGAGGCCCTGCGCGCCGCGCTCGCCGCCCGCCTGCCCGCCCACATGGTCCCGGCCGCCGTCCTGCTGCTGGACGAACTGCCGCGCACCGCCCACGACAAGCTGGACCACCGCGCCCTCCCGGAGCCCGCCGCCACCACCCCCGGCGCGGCCGCCGCCACCCCGCAGGAGGAACTGGTCTGCGGGCTGTTCGCCGACGTCCTCGGCCTGCCCGCCGCACCCGGCCGGGAGGAGTCCTTCTTCGACCTCGGCGGCCACTCCCTGCTCGCCGGTCGGCTGGCCGCCCGGCTGCGCGAGACCTTCGCCGCACCGGTCGCCTTCGCCAACGTCTTCCGCCACCCGACCCCGGCCGCCCTCGCCGCCCTGCTCCGGCCCGCAGCGCAGGACGGGCGCCCCGAGGCCGGGCCCGCCGAACCCCGCCCGGCCCTGGTGCCCGCGCCCCGCACCGAGCGGATGCCGCTCTCGCCCGCCCAGCGCGGCCTCTGGTTCCTGCACCGGCTCGAAGGCCCCAGCCCCACCTACAACATCCCGCTCGCCCTCACCCTCACCGGCCCGCTCGACCGCGCCGCCCTCACCCTCGCCCTCGGCGACCTCACCGCCCGGCACGAAGTCCTGCGCACCGTCTACGGCGAGGAGCCGGACGGCACGCCGTACCAGCGGATCCTGCCGCCCGCGCCGGTCGAACTCCCGGACGTCGAGGGCGAGCTGTCCGAGGCCGTCCGGTACGCCTTCGACCTCACCGCCGAACCCCCGCTGCGCGCCACGCTGTTCGGCCACGGGCGCGAGCGGCACACCCTGCTCCTGCTGCTCCACCACATCGCCGGCGACGGCGCCTCCACCACCCCGCTGCTGCACGACCTCGCCGCCGCCTACACCGCCCGGCAGGCCGGGCGCGCGCCCGAACTCGCCCCACTGGACGTCCAGTTCGCCGACCACGTGGCCTGGCAGCGACAGCTGCTCGGCACCGTGGACGCACCCACCCCGCTCGCCGTACGGCAGACCGAGCACTGGCGCACCGCCCTGGCCGGCCTGCCCGACCAACTCGACCTGCCCACCGACCGCCCCCGCCCGCCGCTGGCCGGACACGACGGCGCCACCGTCCCCTTCGCCCTCGGCGCCGAGGCGCACACCGCCCTCGCCGCGCTCGCCCGCGCCACCGGCGGCACCGTGTTCATGGCCGTCCAGGCCGGCCTCGCCGCGCTGCTCACCCGGCACGGCTGCGGCACCGACATCCCCGTCGGCACCCCGCTCGCCGGGCGCGAGGACGAGCGGACCGCCGCCCTGGTCGGCTACTTCGTCAACTCCGCCGTGCTGCGCACCGACACCGCCGGCGACCCGTCCTTCCGGGAGCTGCTCCGGCGCGTGCGCGGCACCGTGCTGGCCGCGCACGAGCACGCCGACCTGCCCTTCGACCGCCTGGTCGAGGAGCTCAACCCGGCCCGCTCGCTCGCCCGCCACCCGCTGTTCCAGGTGATGCTCGCCTGGCAGAGCCGCGCCGACGAACCCCTCGCGCTCGGCGGCGGCCTGACCGCCGAGATCGCCGCGATCCCCAGCGGCACCGCCAAGTTCGACCTCACCCTCAACGCGGGGGAGCGGCCCGGCGGCGGCATCGGCGGCTTCCTGGAGTACCGCACCGACCTCTTCGACCCCGCCACCGCGACCGCCCTCGCGGACCGCCTCACCCGGCTGCTCACCGCCGCCGCCACCGCCCCGGACACCCCGATCGGCCGGCTGCCGCTGATCAGCGCGGAGGAGCGCCGGCGCGCCCTGGTCGAGTGGAACCTCACCCCGTCCGCCGCAGCCGTGCCGACGGCGCCCGTGCCGGCGGCCACCGACCCGACCGCCACCCTGCCCGAGCTCTTCGAGGCCGCGGCCGCCGCCAACCCGCGCGCCGTAGCGGTCAGTTGCGGCGACGACCGACTCGACTACACCGAACTCTCCGCCCACGCCGACCGCCTGGCCCGCCTGCTGGCCGCCCACGGCATCGGCCCCGGCACCATCGTCGCGCTCGCCCTGCCCCGCTCGGTCGACCTGGTCGTCGCCCTGCTCGCGGTCGCCAAGTCCGGCGCCGCCTACCTCCCGCTCGACCCCGACTACCCGGCCGACCGCCTCGCCTACATGCTGGCCGACGCCACCCCCGCCGCCCTGCTCACCGACCGGGCCACCGCCCCCCGGCTGCCCGTCCACGACGTCCCCCGACTCCTGGTCGACGGGCCGGAGTCGGCGCGGTACCCGGCCACCCCGCTCGCCCAGCACGAACGCACCCGTCCGCTGCGCGCCGAGGACACCGCGTACGTCATCTACACCTCCGGCTCCACCGGTCGGCCCAAGGGCGTGCCCGTCACCCACCGCAACGTCGCCCGGCTGTTCAGCTCCACCGACCACTGGTTCGGCTTCGACGCCCAGGACGTCTGGACGCTCTTCCACTCCTACGCCTTCGACTTCTCGGTCTGGGAACTGTGGGGCGCGCTGCTGTACGGCGGCCGGCTGGTCGTCGTCCCGCACCTGGTCAGCCGCGACCCGGCGGCCTTCCTCGACCTGCTCGCCCGCGAGCGCGTCACCGTGCTCAACCAGACCCCGTCCGCCTTCTACCAGCTCAGCGCCGCCGACCGCGACCGTCCCGGCAGCGAACTCGCCCTGCGCTACGTGGTGTTCGGCGGCGAGGCGCTCGAACTCGGCCGCCTCGACGACTGGTACTCCCGGCACCCGCAGGACGCCCCGACCCTGGTCAACATGTACGGCATCACCGAGACCACCGTGCACGTCTCGTACATCGCCCTCGACCGGGCGAGCGCCGCCGCCACCAGCAGCAGCACCATCGGCGTCAACATCCCCGACCTGCGGGTCTACGTCCTCGACCAGCACCTCCAGCCCGTCCCGCCCGGCGTCACCGGCGAGATGTACGTCGCCGGGGCCGGCCTGGCCCGCGGCTACCTCGGCCGGCCCGAACTCACCGCCACCCGCTTCGTCGCCGACCCGTACGCCGGGCTCTTCGGCGAGCAGGGCACCCGGATGTACCGCTCCGGCGACCTCGCCCGGCGCCGCGCGGACGGCGTGCTGGAGTACTTCGGCCGCGCCGACCAGCAGGTCAAGCTGCGCGGCTTCCGGATCGAACTCGGCGAGATCGAAGCCGTGTTGGCCGCCCACCCGGGTGTCGCCGACGCCGCCGTGGTGGTCCGCGAGGACACCCCCGGCGACAAGCGCCTGGTCGGCTACGTCGTGGGCACTTCCCCCACCGCCCCCACCGCCCCCACTGCCCCCACCGCCCCCACCGCCCCCACCGCCCCCACCGCCCCCGCCACCCCCACCACCCCCGCCGCCTCGCCCGAGGACCTGCGCGCCCACGCCGCCGCCGAACTGCCCGCCCACATGGTCCCCTCCGCCGTGGTCCCGGTCGACCGGCTGCCGCTGACCGCCAACGGCAAGCTCGACCGCCGGGCCCTGCCCGCCCCCGAGGCCCCCGCCGCCGGAGCCGGCCGCCCGCCCCGCAGCCCGCGCGAGCAGCAGCTCTGCCAGCTCTTCGCCGAGGTCCTGGGCCTGGAGGCGGTCGGGGTCGAGGACGACTTCTTCGCGCTCGGCGGCCACTCCCTGCTGGTGGTCCGGCTGGCCGGCCGGATCCGCGAGGTGCTCGGCCTGGAGGTCGGCATCGGCGCGCTGTTCCAGGCCTCCAGCGTGGCCGCGCTCGACGCCGCCCTGTCCGAGGGCGCCCCCGGCGCCGACGCCCTGGACGTGCTGCTCCCGCTGCGCCCCACCGCCCCCGGCCGCCGGGCCCCGCTGTTCGCGATCCACCCGGCCGGCGGCCTCAGCTGGTGCTACACCGGCCTGATCCGCCACCTCCCGGCCGACGTCCCCCTCTACGGCCTCCAGGCCCAGGGCGTCGGCGCCGCCACCGTCGGCGAACCGCTGCCCGCGACGATGGAGGAGCTGGCCGCGCACTACGCCGACCGGCTGCGCGAGGTCCAGCCCGAGGGGCCGTACCGGCTGCTCGGCTGGTCCACCGGCGGGATCATCGCCCACGCCGTCGCCGTCCGGCTCCAGGAGCTCGGCCAGCGGGTCGAACTGCTCGCGATCCTGGACGCCTACCCGGCCGAGGGCTTCCGCGAACTGCCCGTCCCGGACCAGGCCGAAGCCCTGGAGGCGCTGCTCACCATGGGCGGCTTCGGGCCCGACGACCTCGCCGGGCAGCCGCTCGAACTCGACTCCGTCATCGAGCTGCTGGGCCGCGAGGGCAGCCCGCTGGCCGGGCTGGACCGGTCCACCGTGACGGCGCTCAACGAGATCTACCTCAACACCAACCACCTGGTGCGCGGCTACGACCACCGCCCCTTCCACGGCGACGTCCGGTTCTTCCGCGCCACCGTCGACACCATCGACGAGACCCTGGTGCCCGAACTCTGGGCCCCCTACGTGACCGGCCGGATCGACAACACCGATGTGGCCTGCTCGCACAAGGACATGACCCTGCCCGCCCCGATCGCGCACATCGCGAGCGTGATCGCCGACCACCTGGAGAACCCCGACCATGAGTGACGCCCCCGCCAACCCCTTCGACGCCGACGGCGAGTTCCTGGCCCTCGTCAACGGCCAGGGCCAGCACTCCCTGTGGCCCGCCTTCGCCGCCGTCCCGCCCGGCTGGGGCGTCGCCCACGGCCCCTGCGCCCGCCCCGACGCCCTCGCCTGGATCACCGCGCACTGGACCGACCTGTGACCCCTCCCGCCGTCGCGTCCCCGGCGCGCCCCCTGCTCGCGGGGCGCGCCGCCGTGGTCGTCGTGTACACCGCCGCGATGTGCATGAACGGCCTCGACTCGACCATCGTCAACCCCGCGCTGTACCGGATCGCCGAGGACTTCGGCCGGCCCGTCCCGGCGGCCAACTCCGTCGAGACCGCCTTCCTGATCGGCCTCGCCCTCGGCCTGCCGGTGGCGGGCTGGCTCGGTGACCGGTACGGCGTGAAGCGGGTCTTCCTCGGCGCGCTCGCCGTCTTCACCCTCGCCTCCGCACTCTGCGCCGCCGCCCCCGGCCTCGGCGCCCTGGCCGCCGCCCGCGCCGTCCAGGGCGTGGCGGGCGGCCTGCTCACCCCGGTCGGCATGACCCTGCTGTTCCGCGCCTTCACGCCGGAGGAGCGCCCGCGCCTGGGCCGGATCCTGATCGTGCCGACCGCCCTGATGCCCGCCCTCGGACCGCCCCTCGGCGGCTTCCTCACCGAACACCTCTCCTGGCACTGGCTGTTCCTGGTCAACCTGCCGGTCGGCATCGCCGCCGTGGCACTCGGCCTGGCCGCCCTGCGGACCGAACCGGAACCCCCGGCCGGCCGCTTCGACACCCGCGGCTTCCTGCTCGCCACCCCGGGCCTCGGCCTGCTCACCTACGCCCTCGGCTTCGGCCCGGCCCACGGCTGGACGGCACCGGCGGTCTGGCTCGGCGGCCTCGCCGGAGCCGCCCTGCTCGGGCTCGCGGTACGCAACCAGCTCCGCTCGCCCGAACCGCTGGTGGACCTGCGGCTGCTCGCCGACCGCTCCTACGGCGCGGCGAGCTGGCTGGCGCTGCTCACCTCGGCCGGTCTGATGGGCGCCCTGTTCGTGCTGCCGCTGCTCTACCAGGCCGCCCGCGGCGCCACCGCCCTGGACGCCGGGCTCAGCGTCTTCCCCGAGGCGATCGGCCTGATGGCCGCCTCCCAGGTGGTCGACCGGCTGCTGCCCAGGCTCGGCCCGCGCCGCCTCGCCCTGCCCGCCCTGCTGCTGGCCGCGGCGATCCTCGCCGCCCTCGGCCTCGCCGAGAACCCCTGGGCCGTACGGGCGTTGATGTTCGCCGTCGGACTGGTGCTGGGCACCGCCGTGCTCACCGTCCAGATCGCCGGCTTCGCCGACGTCCCGCCGCCCGCCATGGGCCGGGCGATGGCCCTCTTCACCATTCTGCGCACCCTCGGCGGCGCCATCGGCATCGCCGCCACCGCCGCCCTGATCGGCGCCCTCGGCGACGGCGCCGACCCCGCCCCCTACCGGCTCGCCCTCGCCGTCACCGCCGCACTGGTCGCCGCCGGAGCCCTCCTCGCCCGCCGCCTCCCGGCCCAGGGCCCACCCCCGCCCCCGGAGGGCTGAGGGGCCCGGAACGCGGCTGCGCCGCAGGTCAGTCCTGGTGCATCATCGGGGGATGACGAACGCTGCCTCCTTCCGCGAGCCCGGCAACTGGCTCGGCGGGTTCTACGAACTGGCCATCGAGGTCGGCCCCACCGGTGACGACGACCGGCTGGCGGCCGCCCTCGCCGCCGTCTGGACCGCAGCGGGCGTCGAGGGCTGCGTCACCGGCCGGGACGCCGAACCCGAGGAGCAGCCGGAGGCCCCGTGCACCCTCGCCTCGCTGGCCGGGACCGGCCATCTCCAGGGCCGGGTCCGGCTGCCGGAGGGGCAGTTGGTGGTGTGCGGGTGCATGGTCGTCCGGGAGGAGGACGGCAGCGACTGGCTCGACTTCTACGTCCCGACCGGCGCCCTGGACGCGGCCGGGGTGCCGGCCCGGGCCGGTCTGATGTCCTACCGGTCGGCCGCCCTCGACGACTGGCTCGCCGCCGTCGCCACCGAGGCCCACCGCACCGTGTCCTTCCCCCTCGCCCTGGTCGGCTGGGAGGTCTCCGGCAGCACCGACGCCGCCACCCTCGCCGGCCGCCCACCGGCCCACCGCACCGTCGGCTACCTCCTCCCGCAGGGCGGCAGCCTCCATTACGCCCAGGCCAACGCCTGACCCCGGGTCCGGCTGGAGGCTCGCCCGTCCGCTCGGTCCGCCGCCGTACGGTGGCCGGAAGTCGGTGCTGTCCGCAATCCCGACCTGACCTACCTGCCGGAGGGCGTCATCGACCTGGCAGGCCACACCATTCCGGCCGAGCTCGCGCTGATCGCGGTCGAGGTCGTCTCCCCGTCCAACCCCGAGAACGACTGGACGGGGAAGGTTCGGGACTACCCGCGGATGGGCTTCCCGCTCTATCTGATCATCGACCCGCGTCAGAAGTCAGTGACCCTGTTCTCGGAGCCGAACCGAGACCGCTACCACACCCGTACCGAGCGGGAGTTCGGCGAGACGATCCGGATCCCCGAGCCGTTCGGCTTCGAGCTGGACCTGGCGCGGCTGGTCCCGTACCGGGACTGAGAGGCTTCACCCGTTGGCGGGAACTTGGCACGGTGGTGCCGCGCGGCGGGCGGGGTGATACTGCATTGGGCTGACACCTTGCAAGCTGACGCCCGGACCCCGGGCCACCCCTTGGAGGTACCTGATGACCGTTTCGCTTCCCGAGCTCACCGGGGACTACGTCCTCGACCTCGCGCACTCCCGGATCGGCTTCGTCGCCCGGCACGCCATGGTGACCAAGGTGCGGGGCGCGTTCGGGCAGTTCGAGGGCACCGCGCACCTGGACGGCGCCGATCCGACGCGGTCGACCGGCCAGGTGGTGATCAAGGCCGAGAGCATCGACTCCGGAGTCGAGCAGCGCGACCAGCACCTGCGCACCAACGACTTCCTGGACGCCCCCAACTTCCCGGACATCACCTTCCGTTCGACCTCGGTCGAGGCCAAGTCCGACACCGACTACCGGGTCACCGGTGACCTCACCATCAAGGACACCACCCGCCCGGTGGCCATCGACTTCGAGTACACCGGCAACGCGGTGGACCCGTACGGCAACTTGCGGGTGGGCCTGGAGGGTTCGGTGACGATCAGCCGCAAGGAGTTCGGCGTGACCTGGAACGCGGCGCTGGAGGGCGGCGGCGTGCTGGTCGGCGACAAGGTGGTGCTGGAGTTCGACATCTCCGCGATCAAGCAGAGCTAGCGAGGCGGAGAGAGGCGAGGCGAGCCGGCGCTCCCTCCCGAACACCGTCCGGGAGGGAGCGCCGACTCAGTTCCGAGCCGGAGCCGCCGCGGCTTCGGCTCAGCCGAAGAGGGTGTCGTGGACGGTGGCCATCCGCGCCTGGGCGGGGTGCCTCTTGACCCAGTCCGTGATGTTGTTCACCGCGACGTCGGTGTCGGTCTCCTTGCGGTAGTCCGAGAGCCGGGATCCGGCGATCACGCCGTTGACCCCGATCTCGCCGAGCATCCGTGCCGCGCAGTCGGCACCGTCGGGTGAGGAGCCCATGGTCCAGGCGAAGACGCCGGCGATGTTCCCCGCCTCACGGTTGGCGACGCTGTCCCTGAGCCCCGTGACCTTGTCGCCGTTGGTCTTCATGCAGGTCCCGGTCAACGTGGCGAAGACCGCCGAACCGTCGGTGGCGAACCGGTGCCTGGCGGGGATTCCGCCGCCCTCCCTGGAGAAGGTGTCGCGCACCTGCGCGTAGGTGCCGGTCACGGCCGTCGACTCCAGGGGGTCCAGGTTCTGCTTGAGCGCGTTCCAGGCGGCGTCACTGCTCGACGAGTAGGGCACCTCGTACATCACCCTGATCCCGGCGGCCAGCAGTTTGTCGCGGACCAGGCCTCGCAGGGTGCTGATCTGGGCGGGCTGGTCGCCGTCGGTGGACGACTTGATGTCGACCCACACGGCCGCGAGGTTCTTGCCGCTGCGCCGGGCGTTGGCGAGTGCGTCGAATACCGCGCCGGTGCGTTTCCGCTTGATGTTGACCGGGTCGACGCTCTCCGACGCCGGGTTGCCGGGGTCGCAGGAGACCCACTGCCTGGTGCCGCCGCACGCGCCGGAGACGTTGAACGCGGCATCGACCTCGACGCCGTTGTAGCCGGCGGCGAGGGCGTTGTCGACCTGGTCGGCGGAGTTCAGGTTGTGGGCGAAGACGTAGATCGGGCGCGGGGGATGCGGGGCGGCCGGGGCCGAGGTCACGGGCATCGCGGTGAGGAGGACCGCGGTGATGCCGACCGTGGCGTGGCCACCACCCCGGAGGCGGCGCAGGCTGCGGGAGACCCGCTCGGATCGTGCCATGAGAGGACACTCCTTCCTGAGGGGTATACGTCCTGTTCATGTCAAGTTCGGGAGTGAACGGCTCCGCGGGATGTGCTCGGCGGGATGTGACGCAACTATGCCGAGCGGTCGTCAGGCGTGCAAGACCACCGATACGGGCCAGCCGTCAGCACCCGCGCCGGCCCACCCGGGCCGGCGTGACCGCCCGGCCCCTCAGTCGTTGGGGCAGAGGATCAGGTCGTCCAGCGCGTGCCGCCGCGGCCGGTCACCGAGTTCGGCGAGGGCGGCGCGGATGCGGTGCAGGTGGTCGACGGTGAGCTGGAGCGGGGGTTCGTCGGGCTGGTGGGTGGTGCGGATCGGGTAGTCGACGCCGGGTTCGCGGGTCATCTCGATGTGGCAGCCGAGGACGTACGTGACGGGCCGCTCCCGGGTGAACGCGATCAGGCGCTCGATGCTGCGGCCGAAGGCGGGCCAGTCGTCGATGTAGAGCCGGCCGGGGTAGACGGTGTCGCCGGTGAGCAGGAAGCCCGTCCACGGGTCGTAGTAGGTGACGGCGGCCGGGTGGTGGCCGGGGGTGGCCAGGCATTCCAGGACCCGTCCGCCGCCGAGGTCGACGCGGGCGGTGGCCTCCGGGTCGTGGTCGAAGCCGAAGTACGCCCAGGCGGTGGGCCGGTCGGCGCCGACCAGGGCGGTGTCCGGCCGGTCGGCGAACTGCCCGTCCCCCGCGACGTGGTCGCCGTGCGGGTGGGTGTGCAGGACCAGCAGCGGGTAGTGGTCGCGGGGGTTGCGGGCGAGCCACTGCGCGATCAGGCCGTCGACGGTCGCCCGGAGCGGGAAGTACGCGGGCTCGGCGGTCGCCCCGGTGTCGATGAGGACCGCCCGGTCCGCCCCGAAGAGCAGGAACAGGAACGGCGCCTCGTAGTGCACCGCCTTGTTCTGCCGCAGGATGACGGTGTTCTCGTCGTACGGGTGGACCTGGATCTCCGGGTCCGCGTCGTGCTTCGCGGACGGCGAGCCGTGGATCCACGGCACGTCCAGCGGACGGGCGATCGGTGCGTCGGCGGCGGTCATGACGACTCCCTGGGTGCGTCGTCTTGGCGGGCCGGGTACGGCGCACATCTCGTCCGGGGCGGGCGCCGTCGCGCTGCCGCCCGTGACGCTAGCACGAGGCCCGGCCAGCGGCCTCAGCCGACGTGGCGAGGAACGTTTCGGGTGAACTCGATGAAGTCGGCCCAGGCCCCAGGGGCGAAGGCGAGTTGAGGGCCGGACTTGTCCTTGGAGTCGCGGACGTGGATTGTGCCCTCGGCGTGAGCGATCTCGATGCACGAGCCGCCCTCGCTCCCGCTGTGGCTGGACTTACGCCAAGTCAACTCGCTACTCACTGGTCCTCCACCAACGCGTTGATGAACTCGGCCGACTTCTCCGGAGTGAGAGCCTGCCGAAGGATCCTTTCATGGCGTTGACTCAGGAACTGCACCTTGTCGGTGTCCGCGTGGAGCATCCCGGCTGCTTGGCCCTCCTCGTAGGCGAGCCGCTCGTGTTCCGGCAAGTCCAGGAGAACGAACGGTCCTTCCAGGCCAGGGTGGAAACCGACCGAGGGAACGATCTGGATGGCCACGTTGCGCTGCCTGCCGATGACGAGGAGGTGCAGCAACTGCTCGACGTGGGCTTCCTCCGTGCTGAGTCGGCGGTGGAGGACGTTCTCCTCGATCACGAAGTTGAACGCCTTGCTCTGGACCTTCAGCAACTCCTGACGCTCAAGGCGAGCGGCCACCCGTACCGCAACGGTCTCGTCGTCCAGCGGGGGCCAGCGTCCGTCGATGACGGACTTGGCTGTTGCGGCGGTCTGTAGCAAGCCAGGGAAGAGCTGGTTCTCGTACCAGTTGATGACCACCGCCTCCCCTTCGTTGCGAATGTAGTCCTCAGCGAATCGCGGATACTTCTCGGGCTTCAAGTAGTCCGCCCCTGCCAGCAGGATCCCCTTCGCGCCGCACATCTCGTCCGCCGCCTGCAGCAGGTGCAGCGACGGTTTGCGCCGCCCGGCCTCCATCGATCGCAGGCTCTCGTAGCTGTAGCCGGCCTCGGTCGCCAGGGCCTCGCGGCTGACTCCGGCGCGGGCGCGCCAGAGCTTGAGCTGGTCACCGCAGTACTGCCATGACATCGGCGGCGGCGTGGCGGACGAGGACGCGTTCATCGCTGACCCCCCAGGTCACTTGGTGTGGGTTCCGACGCTAGGTCCGCACAGGCGTCGGGGGGTATGCGAATTGACCTAAACCGTCCTTGCGGGTGACCCCAGCAGGTGCGCCAGCCCGTCCGCGAGGCCGCCGCGCCAGCAGGCGTAGTCGTGGCCGCCGTTGAACTCCTGGTAGTGGAGGTCGTAGCCGCGTGCCGTGAGCACGTCGCGCAGGTGGCGGTTCTGGGTGAGCAGCATCCACTCCTGGAGGCCGACCTCGATCCAGAACCGGGCGTCCCGGTGGGGTTCGGCGGCGAAGCGGCGGGTGAGCCACTCGCTGCCGGCGTCGAACTCGGTCTCGTCGGGCCACCAGAAGGAGCCGGACTGGGAGAGGGCGTTGCCGAAGCGGTCCGGGCGCCGGAAGGCGGCGTAGGCGGCGGTGAGGCCGCCGGCGCTCTGGCCGGCGATGGCGGTCCGGCGCGGGTCGTCGGTGGCGTCGAACTCCGCTGCGGCCCAGGGCAGGAGGCGGTCGGCGAGGAGGTCGACGAAGGCCGGGTTGCAGCTCAGGTCGTCGGGGCGGCCGGGGCCCATGGTGTGCACCAGCAGGGCGACGGTGGGCGGGATCGCGCCGTCGGCGGTCAGGTTGTCGAGGGTGTCGCCGACGGAGAGCACCTCGCCCCACATCTCGCCGTCGAGCAGCACCGCGACCGGGTACGGGCCGAGGCCGGGTCCGTACCCGGCGGGGAGGTGGACGTCGACCCGTCGCCCGGCCACCGTACGGGGGAGGGTGCGCCCGCGCGGTACGTCCTCGCGCCGCCGGACGTACGGCTGGGCGGGGGCCTGCGGCAGGCTGAGCACGGAGGCGGGGTGGCGGCCGTCGCGGGCGGGCAGGCGGGGTTCGCTGTCGCGGGGGTCGGGGCGGGCGTGGTCGAGGACGTGCAGCCAGTCGGCGCGGGTGGTGCCGGGGGGAGCGCCCTGGAAGGGGTGCAGCTGGTAGGAGGCGCGGTGGTCGGCGCGCAGCCGGTAGGTGATCTCCCAGCGGCCGCCCCGGCGTTCCATCAGGTGGGGGGTCAGGTCGCCGGCGTGCCGGTCCTTGTCGGTGACGGTGTGGACGAGGGCGAGCACGCCGTCGCAGTCCTGTTCGGTGGAGATGAAGGTGACCAGCCGGTACGCGGCGTCGTCCGGGTCGGGTGCGATCAGCGGGAAGGCGTTCAACGTCTGTCTCTCCAGGATCAGTTGGTACGGCGCCCGAGCAGCACCCAGAGCAGGAAGGGGCCGCCGAGCACGGTGGTGACGATGCCGACGGGGATCTCCACCCCGCCGATCAGCACCCGTCCGAGGGTGTCGGCGAGCACGACGAGCAGGGCGCCGGTGAGCGCGGAGCCGAGCACCGGCACCCGGGTCGGTCCGGCGAGCCGGGCGGCGAGTACGGGTGCGGCGAGGGCGACGAAGCCGACCGGCCCGCAGATCCCGACGGCGAGCCCGGCGAGGGCGACGGCGAGCAGCAGGCAGGCGAGCCGGACCCTCCCGGGGTCGACGCCCAGCGAGGCGGCCACGCTGTCGTCGAAGCGCAGCACCGCCAGCCGCCGGGCCACCACCAGGGCGGTCGGCACCAGGACGGCGAGTCCGACGAGCGCGGGCGTGGCGATGGCGTAGTCCCGGCCGTTGAGGCTGCCGGAGGTCCAGACGTACAGCGAGCCGGCGGAGTTGAGCGAGCGCCGGGCGAGGGCGACCTGGATGACGGCCGAGGCGAGCGCCGACATGGCGAGTCCGACGACCAGCACCCGGTAGCCGCGGGCGCCGAGCCCGCCGGAGACGAGGGTGACGACCAGGACGGCGGCCAGCGCGCCGAGCGGTCCGGCCCACCAGGCGCCGAAGGTGCCGGAGGCGGTGGCGGAGATCAGTACGGCGGCGGTGGCGCCGTCGTTGACGCCGAGGAGTTCGGGGGTGGCGAGCCGGTTGCGGGCCAGGGTCTGGGTGAGGCAGCCGGCGAGTCCGAGGGCGGCTCCGGCGGCGAGTCCGGCGACGATCCGGCCGAGGCGGAACTTCTGCACCAGCAGGACGTCCAGCCGCTCGCCGTAGCCGAACACGGCCTGGAAGGTCTTGCCGAGGCCGAGTTCGCTCTGTCCGGCGTGCGCGGAGACGACCACGACGGCGAGCAGGGCGGCGGCGAGGCCGAGTCCGGCGAGCAGCGGCCGTCGCGGCACCAGCAGGGACCAGGCGCCGTACCGCAGGGCCGGGTCCGGCCGCGCCGGGCGCGGTTCGGCGCGCTGGACGGGCGGGGCCTCGGCGGCGGGGTCGCCGATCGCCAGGGCGGCGGAGCGGCGGGAGCGGACGATGGCGATCAGCGCGGGGGCGCCGACCAGGGCGACGATCACCGAGACCGGCGCCTCGAAGGGCCGGGCGACCACCCGGGCGAGCACGTCCGCGCCGGTGAGCACGGCGGCGCCGAACAGCCCGGCGAACAGGGTGAGTCGGCCGATCCGGGGCCCGGCGAGGGCGCGGGCCAGGAAGCCGGCGAGCAGGCCGAGGAAGGAGATCGGCCCGGCCAGGGCGACGGCCGAGGCGGTGAGCAGGGTGACGGCGGCGGCGACGGCGGCGCGGGTGGCGCCGGGGCGGTGGCCGAGGCCGCGGGCGAGGTCGTCGCCGAGGGCGAGGGCGGTGAGCGGCCGGGTGGTGAGCAGGGCGAGCAGGAAGCCGGCGCCGAGGACGGGGGCGAGTTGGCCCAGGGTCGTCCAGCCTTCCACCCCGGCCAGCGAGCCGAGCACCCAGACCCGGTAACGGTCGTACGCTTCCGGTGAGTTGACGATGAGCACGCCGGTGATGCCGCCGAAGGTCGCGCCGACGGCGGAGCCGCCGAGGACCAGCCGCATGGGGGAGCCGCCGCCCCGGCTGCCGGCGATCAGCAGGACCAGGGTGCTGGCGAGGACGGCGCCGCCGAAGGCGAAGGCGAGGTACCCGTAGGAGGTCTGCACGCCGAGCACGGCGATGCCGAGGACGACGCCGAGCGAGGCGCCCGCGTTGACGCCGAGCAGGCCGGTCTCGGCCAGCGGGTTGCGGGTGACCGACTGGAGCTGGGCGCCGGCGACGCCGAGGGCGGCGCCGACCAGTAGCGCCGTCAGGGTGCGGGGCAGCCGCAACTCGCCGACGACGAGGGCGAGTCGGCTGTCGGCGCGGGCGCCGTCGCGGTCGAGCAGGTAGTCCAGGACCCGTCCCGGCCCGACCTCGCCGGCGCCGACCGAGAGCGAGAGCGCCGTGAGCGCGAGCAGCACCGCGACCGCCCCGGCGGCGACCGGCCAGGCGCTGTCCCGGAGGGGGCGGGCCGGTGGGGGAGGGGCGCCGGGCGCGGTGACGGCGGGCGCTTCGGGGGCGCCCACTTGCGACGATGTCATAAGGTAAGGCTAACCTAATGGCCGGAGCGTCCCGCCGGCACCGCCGTCGTGCCGGGCTGCCCGGACGCCCCCAACTCCCGTACCACCCGCGCCCCGGAGGCACCCATGCCGTACGCCCAGAGCCCGCTCCACCCCGTCCGCCGCCGCGCGGCCCAGGCGCTGGCCGTCACCGGGGCGGCCGCCCTCCTGCTCACCGGGTGCGGCTCCTCCGGGTCCTCGTCCACGTCCGCGGGCCCCTCCAACTCCGCGTCCGCCGCCCCGGGCAGCGCGGCGGACGCGGCCAACGGCGGCAAGCGCACCGTCAAGGACGCCACCGGCAAGGCCGTCGAGGTCCCCGCCGAGCCCAAGCGGATCGTCACCCTCACCCAGGAGGACCTCGACGCGGTGCTCGCCCTCGGTCTCAAGCCGGCCGGCATCACCAACGGCCAGGGGCTCAACGAGCCGCCCGCGTACCTCAAGGACAAGGTCCAGGGCGTGCCGGTGGTCGGCAACCTGCTCCAGCCGGTGATGGACAAGGTGATCGCCGCCAAGCCCGACCTCATCCTGGCCGGGGACATGCAGGACGAGCAGGTGCTCAAGCAGCTGCGCGAGATCACCCCCGCCACCCTGGTCACCATGGCGCCCACCGACGACTGGAAGCTCGCCTTCCGGGGCATCGGCAACGCCGTCAACAAGCTCGACCAGGCCACCAAGGTGATCGACGACTACCAGGCCAAGGCCACCAAGGCCGGTGCCGACCTCGGCAAGAACAAGGGCGCCGCCGTCTCCATCGTCCGCTGGAACCCCACCGGCCCCAGCTGGATGGAGAAGAAGCAGTTCGCGAGCGGCGTCGCCCTCGACATGGGCCTCACCCGCCCGGCCGTCCAGGACAAGGACGGCAACGCCCACAGCCCGGCGCTCAGCCTGGAGAAGCTCGCCGAGATCGACGGCGACTGGCTGTTCCTGTCCACCCTCACCGACGACGGCAAGGCCGCCCTCAAGGACGTCCAGTCCAAGCCCGCCTACCAGCAGTTGAACGCGGTGAAGAACAACCACGCCGTCACCGTGGACGGTTCGGTCTGGTCCACCCGGGGCGGCCCGCTGGCGGCCGACGTCGTCATCGGCGACCTCGGCAAGGCCCTGTCCGGTTCCTGAGCGCGCGGAACCGGGGGCTGAGAGATGGAGTTGACGATCCAGGGCGTCACCGCCGGGTACCGCCCCGGCCGCCCGGTGCTCGGCGGCATCGACCTCACCGTGCCCGCCGGGCAGGTGGTGGCGGTGGTCGGCCCGAACGGCTGCGGCAAGTCCACCCTGCTGCGGGCGGTGGCCCGGCTGCACAGGCCGGACGGCGGGCGGATCCTGGTCGGCGGCGAGGACATCTGGCGGTTGAGCCCGCGCCGGGCCGCCCACCGGGTCGCGCTGCTCCCGCAGAGCCCGCAGGCCCCCGAGGCGGTCACCGTGGCCGGCCTGGTCCGCTACGGGCGCCACCCGCACCAGGGACTGTTCCGCCAGTGGTCGGCCGACGACGAGCGGCTCACCGCCGAGGCCCTGCGCGCCACCGGCGTCGACGCCCTCGCCGACCGCCGCCTCGACCAGCTCTCCGGCGGCCAGCGGCAGCGCTGCTGGCTCGCCATGGTGCTCGCCCAGGACGCCCCGGTGGTGCTGCTGGACGAGCCGACCAGCGCGCTCGACCTCGGCCACGCGGTGGAGGTGCTGGAACTGGTCCGTACGGTCGCGGCCGGCGGGCGCACGGTGGTGATGGTGCTGCACGACCTCGCGGCCGCCGCCCGCTACGCCGACCTGCTGGTCGCCCTGCGGGACGGCGCGGTGGTGGCCTGCGGGCCGCCCCGGGAGGTGGTGGACGCGCCGCTGGTGCGGGCGCTGTACCACATCGACAGCCACGTCCTGGCGGCCCCGGACGACGGCGCCCCGGTCATCGTCCCGCGGGCGCCGACGGGCTGTGGGGCCGGTGGGCGCCGTTTGCCCGGCGCCCCCCGGCCGGCGGGCCCCCCCCCCCCCCCCCCGCGTCCGCAGGGCCGCGGATCGGTCCTGCGTACCCGATCGACCACCCGTTCGAGTGGTTTCAATTCGTCCGCTCCCCGGCCACCTCCCCCCGCCCGTCGCGTTGTCAGTGACCCTCGCTACGTTCCTCGCATCGCTGGTCAGCGGGGCGATCCGAACGACGTTCCCCGGTGGGAGGAGTACGGCTGTGGCATGGGTGGAAACGGGCGCGGGAGGGTACCGCGTCACGCTCGACGGAGAGGGCCGGGTGGTGTGCCGCAACGCGGCGGGCCGCCCCCTCAAGTCCGTCCCGTCGAAGCTCGGTGACGACCCGGTGGTCGCCCAGCTCAAGCAACTCGCCGAATGGCTCGCCGCGCACGAGCGGCGCTGCCAGGAGGACGTCGAGCGGTGGATGGTGCGCTCGCTGCCGGTCCCCGCCGCCGTGCTCGCCGCCGTCTGGCCCGACGAGGCCTGGCAGTCCGTCCTGCGGGACGTCGTGGTCACCGGCGCGGACGGCGCCGTGGCCGGCTTCCTGCGCGACGCCGACGCCGAGCGCGGCCTCGGCCTGGTCGACCTCGACGGCGACACCGTGCGCCTGACCGACGGCCAGGTCCTGATACCCCACCCGGTGCTCCTCCCGGACCTCGACGACCTGCGCGAGTTCGCCGTCGAACTCGGCGTCTCCCAGCGCGTCCAGCAGCTCTACCGCGAGGTCTGGCACCGCCCCGAGGAGCCGGCCGCGGGCACCGAGGTCCACACCTACGCCGGCGGCCGCTACCGCGAACTGCGCGAGCTGGTCGGGCGCTGCACCCGGCTCGGCTGCCGGGTCCGCGGCGGCTCCGCCGTCCAGCCGATCACCGAGGGCGGCCGCACCGTCGAGGCCCGGGTCTGGGTCGGCGACTACTACGAGTACGACGCCTGCGAGACGGGCGCGCTCAGCTGGGCCGGCCCCGACGGCCGGTCCCTGCCGCTCGCCGAGGTCGGGCCGGTCGCCTGGTCCGAGGGCATGAGGATGGCCGCCGCGCTCCACGCGGGCCGCACGATCGAAGGGGAGGACGCCGCATGACCACCGGCCCGATGACCACCACCGTCCCGCAGCAGCGCGCCGCGGAGCCCGAGGCACTGCTCGACGCCGGCGCCGTCCTGCCGCCCGGCACCCTGGCCGACGCCGGCCGCCCCGACAGTGCCGCCGACGTGCTGACCGCGCGCGGCTACACCCACCCCGCGCTGGACGGCCGCCAGATCGTCCGGCTGGTCCCCGGCGCGCTCGGCCCCGCCGAGGACCTCGCCCTGGACTTCCTCGGCCTCGCCCCCGAGGGCGCGCCCGCCGAGGTCGGCCAGGTCCGCCAGGAGGCGCTCGGCTTCCCGGCCTGGGCACTCGTCCACGACCCGGCCAACGGGCACCACGCGCTCGCCCTGGTCAAGGAGCTGGAGCGGCTGGCCCGCCAGGCCCGGTCCAAGCCCGGCGCCGCCAAGGACGGCTTCGACGAACTCGCCACCCGGCTCGGCCGCGCCGTCCCGCACTTCCTGCCCACCTTCTGCGAGGAGGTCGGCCGGATCTTCCTCACCCACGGCAACCAGACCTACGCCGCCGCCTGGTTCGGCAAGGCCCGCGAGGCCGAGCGCACCCACAACCTGGCCGTCGACGAGGAGCGGCTGCGCGCCGTCTTCCTGGAGTTCGCCCTGGCCGGCGCGCTCACCGTCAAGTCCCTGCGCCAGTACGTCAAGGAGCTCGCCCGGCGGCTCGACCCGCAGACCGCCTGGCTGCGCTTCCGCCAGCTGTGCACCGAGCGCTCCGCGGCCGGCATGGCCCCGTACGCCGGGGTCGCCGAGGACGCCCGCGCGCTGATCCGGGCCGCCGGGCTGGACCGCGCCGCGCACGAACGGGCGCTGCTCGCCGAGCTGCTGGAGTCCCCCGCGGTCAACCGGGCGCCCGCCGCGTTCTGGAAGTCCTGGCACGGCGCCCTGGTCGAGCTCGGCAGCGACGACGCCGCGGTCCGCACCCGGCTGCTGGAACTGCTGCCCGACCCGGCCGCCGGCGGCACCGACGCCGCCGCCCAGGACTCCGCCTGGCTGGCCGTCCTCGCCGCCACCGGCGCCGAGGACCTGCTCACCGGCCCGCGCGCCGAGGGCGCCGAGCCCGCCGCGCAGTGGCTCCGGCGCTGGTGCAACCACCTTGGCCGCGGCTGGCGCAACCGGCCCGGCTGCCCGGCCACCCTCGCGCTGGCCGGCCGGATGGTCGAGCGGCTGCGCGCCGACGCCGTCCCGGTCGACCTCTTCACCGGCATCAGCGGCAGCCTCACCCGGCTCGACCTGCTGGAGCTCCTGCTGGCCGAGGGCGTCCCGGTGGCCGACCCGCCGGCCGGCCTGGGCTTCGACCTGCGCGAGTGGGTCACCCAGAGCGGCCCGGCCGCCGCCGACGCTCCGACCGGCGCTCCGACCGGCGCTCCGAGCGCCGCGACCGACGGGGCCAGGACCATCGGCGGCTCGCTCGCCGCCGTCGCCGCCGACGCACGCTTCCGGCCGCTGCTGCGCCGCTCCGCCCCCGGCGCCTGGGCGCAGGCCGTCGAACACCGCTGTGCCGCGCTCCCCCTGCTGAACGAGCTGTTCCGGGAGTGGGCCGAGGAGCGCGCCGAGGAACTCACCGCCGTCCGCGGCCTGGCCGGCGCCGTCGACCTGGTCCGCTCGCTGACCCCGCACCGCACCGCCATCCGCACGGTCGCCCCGGCCGCCGCCGAGAAGATCGCCGCGCTCGACGTCGCCGGGCTGCTCGCCGGCGCCCTCGCCGCCGGGATCCTGGACGAACTCGGCTGGCCCGCCCTGGAGGAGGCGCTCGCCCGGCTCGCCGACCCGCCCGCCGCCGACGCCCTCCCGGACACCGCCCCCGGACACCGCCCCCGCGGCCTGAACGACCTGACCGTCGAGGACGCCTGGCCGTACCTCGTCCTCGCCCGCCACGACCGGGCCCTCGTGGTCGGCCCGGACGCCATCCTGCTGGAGCACACCCTGCGGGTGCCCCCGCTGCCGGGCGTGCGCAACCGGCCCCGGCTGCGCCTGGTCGACGGCGAGCTCCTCGTCGTCTGGTACGAGGGCAACGAGCAGAAGGCCTACTGGTCCGGCCGCCCGGACCAGACCTTCGAACTGACCGGCCGCACCATCGCCGGCTACTACTACGGCGAACGCCACCCGGACGACACCTCCCTCCCGCTGCCCGGCGGCGGCCGCACCACCGGCGCCCGCCCGCTGCACCCCGGCGACACCCGGCTGCCCGAGGAGCACCCCGTCCTCGGCGACGGCACCGGGTACTGGACACTGCGCCACGCCCCGGACGGCACCCCCGTCCTGCGCGAACTCGACCCGGCCACCGGCACCCTGGGCCGGGCCGCCGAACCGCCGGTGATCGCCGCCACCGCAGCGGCCGGCCGGCTCGTCACCGGCAGCACCGGCCTGCTGCCGCTGCAGCCCGGCCTGGAGGGCACCCCGCTGGGCACCGACGGCACCGTGCTCGGCAGCTGGGTCCGGCACGACCCCGGGCGCGCCGTCACCACCTTCACCGCCGACGGGCAGCGCATCGTCCTGCCGCTGAACGAGCGCACCGACACCCACATCCTCCCGGTCGGCCGGCTCGCCCTGCCCGGTGCGCGGGGCCCGGTGGTCAGCCGCACCGGCGAGTTCCTCGACCTCGGCCTGCCCGACCTGGCCGAGCGCTCCGACCGCACCGCCGACCTGCGCTCCTGCCGGTCGGGCGAACTCTCCGCCGCCGGTACCGCCCTGGTCCCGCCGTACGACCACTGGCACGCCCTGAGGCCCCGTGACGAGGCCGGTTCCCGGGTGCTGCGCGCCCTGACCGCCGAACAGGCCGCCCGGCTGGTGGACCTCGCCTGGCCGGTCGACGCCGAGCCCGTCCCCGCGGACGAGCAGCGCTGGATCACCGTCCAGGGCGTACGGCGCCCGCTCGCCCAGCGCGGCGAGGCCCGCAACAGCCTGCCGGTCGAGGCGGTCGGCGCCGCCCTGCCCGCGATCACCCACCCGCTGCTGCTGGCCGGCGTCGCCGGGTTCGCCCGCACCGCCGCCGACCTGCTCGACCGGATCGCCCGGTTCCTCCCGCAGCCGGAGGCCGAGCGGCCCAGCAAGGCCGAGGCCGCCGAGTGGCGCCCCGAGCACGGCCGCGACCACCAGCTGCGCGACGCCGTCAGCGCCGTCCTGCCCGGCACCCCGGGCCTGGGCAACAACTGGGGCGACTCCGAGCAGTACTGGGTGCTCAACAACCTGCGCGCCGTCACCGCCGCGTTCACGGCCCCGACCGCCTCGACCGCCCCGACCGCCCCGACCGCTGAGGCTGCCGCGGCCGCTGCGGCCGTCCCGACCGCCGTGGAGGGCGAGGGCTGGACCGCCCAGGGCACCGTCACCCTGCGCGGTGGCGAGGCCCACCACGGCTGGCGCAACCTGCTCGGCCGGGTGGACGTCCTCGCCCACGCCATCGCCGACCCGCTCACCCCGCCGGCGCACCGCTCCACCCTGGTCCTGCTGCTCGGCGAGCTCACCAAGGGCCCGCTCGCCGACCGCGGCGCCACCCTGCGCGAGGTCGTCCTCGGCGAGACGGACGAGCGCGCCAAGGGCCGCCGGCCGGAGGCCTACCGCCAGGGCGAGGTGTTCCGCCGCGGCGACCGCACCGTGGTGATCCTCGACTACCGCCACCAGCAGGAGGACGGAACGGCGCACTGGCGGGCCGTCGACCACGACCCGAGCGGAGAGTTCGGTCCCGTCGCCCACTTCACCACCCTGGAGGAGCGCCGCACCGAGGAGCGGGTGAACACCGCCTGGACCGAGAAGTTCCGGCGGGTCGCCGCCCTGCGCGGCAGCGTCCCCTGGCAGAGCGAGCACGCCGCCGCCTTCGCCGAGCTCACCGGCATCGGCACCGCCCGCGCCACCCTGCTGCTCTGCCCGCCCCCCGGCCTCCTGAACTGGGGCAACGTCGAGGTGCCCGCCGAACACGGCCTCAAGACCGCCGAGGTCAGGGCCGCCCAGGCCTGGCTGCGCAACCACGACCACCACGCGATCGCCGACGTCTGGGGCGCCCTGCTGCCCCTCGACGACCCGAAGCGGCTGTGGACGGAGGGCCCCGACACCGCCGCCGCGGCCGAGGCCTGGATCCGGCACTTCGGACGCCTCGTCACCCTCCCCGAGGACGCCCTGGCCGGCGTCCAGGGCGTGCCCATCGGCACGATCGAGGAACTGCTCAACCCCGGCCGCACGCCCTGGCTCACCCGCACCACCGCCTACCGGCTGACCACCGGCAGCCGGGCCGCGCTCCAGCTGGAGCCCGCGGACGCCACCGCCGCCCCCGGCCCCGGCACCCTCCCGGGGGCGATCGACGCCCTGCGCTGGCTCGGCTACCACCTGCCCGCCGACAGCCCGCTGCGCCCGCTGCTGCCCACGGCCGCCGCCGCGCTGCGCACCCGGCTCGCCGACCCCGAACTGCTGCTCGGATTCGGCCTGGTCAGCACCACCCAGGGCACCTCGGTGTCGACCGTCCTGCGCGCACACTTCGGCCGGCCCGCCGAGGGCGGAGCCGACCCGGACGGCCTGGTCCGCTGCGGTCCGGCCGTCGTCCTCAGCCCCTACCGCACCGAGTACGAGCAGATCTGGCTGCGCCCCGCTGGCCTCACCGGCCCGGACGACCCGCTGATCGACCTGCTCATCGGGCTGACCGACGGCTACTGGTCCGGCTCCGACCTGGCCGCCGTCCGGTCGATCCTGGGCGGCGAACCGGAACGCCTGGCCGCGGGCGCCCCAGCCGTGCCGGCCGCCGACGAGGGCCCGGCCTGGCTGCAGAACCCGCAGCTCAGCGCCCCCGAGCTGGTCGCCGAGGCGGCCCGTACCCACGGCCTGGGCGAGGACGCGGCCGCGCTCTACCTCCAGCTGCTCGCCCTGCCCGACCCGACGGACCGCAACGCCGCCCGCTGGACGGGCTGGAAGCCCGCCCGGCTCAAGCGCGCCCGCGCCGAACTCGCCGCCGGCGCACTGGTGCTGGAGGCCAAGCGGGCCCGGGCCGGCCGCAGCCTCTTCCTGCCCGGCGGCTGGCAGGAGGCCAAGGCCCCCGCCCTGCCGGTGGAGACCTGGAAGGCGGGTCTGTACCAACTGTCCACCCACCGGCCGGTGCTGCCGCACCTGCCCGTGCCCGAACTGTTCGCCCGCGCCTGGCAGCGCACCCTCGACGGCGACACCCCCGGCTACGAAGAGCTCCGGACCAGCAAGCGCAGGAAGGCCCGCCGATGAGCGCCACCGACACCACCGCCACCGGGACCACCGCCACCGGGACCACCGCCACCGACTCCCCGGTACGGCAGATCGTCCCGCCCGAGGAGAAGCACGCCGCCGAACTGGAGTTCCTCGCCGCCCACGACAGCGGCCCGCGCCCGCCCGGCTGGCGCCTCACCCCGCGCGCCGTGGTCACCTTCGTCATGGGCAGCGGCGGCGAGAAGCTCAAGGCCGGACGCCGCAGCCTGGCCGTCGAGCCCAAGTTCGTCGGCGAGCGCGCCCTGGTCGAACGCTGCGTCGTCACCCTCGCCGGGGAGCGCGGCCTGCTCCTCGTCGGCGAACCCGGCACCGCCAAGTCGATGCTCTCCGAACTGCTCGCCGCGGCCGTCTGCGGGACCAGCGCGCTCACCGTCCAGGGCACCGCCGGCACCACCGAGGACCAGCTCAAGTACGGCTGGAACTACGCCCTGCTGCTCGCCAAAGGCCCCAGCCGCGAAGCCCTCGTCCCCTCCCCGGTGCTCACCGCGATGACCACCGGGGCCGTCGCCCGGGTCGAGGAGGTCACCCGCTGCCTGCCCGAGGTGCAGGACGCCCTCGTCTCCCTGCTCTCCGAACGGCGCATCGCCGTACCCGAGTTGGCCGGCACCCCGGACGGCCAGCTGCACGCCGCGGCCGGCTTCACCCTGATCGCCACCGCCAACCTGCGGGACAAGGGCGTCAGCGAGATGTCCGCCGCCCTCAAGCGGCGGTTCAACTTCGAGACGGTCGGCCCGATCGGCAGCCTGGCCGCCGAGGTCGAGCTGGTCCGCCGCCAGTCCACCGTCGCCGTCGCCCGGGCCGGCGCCGGCTACGCCGTGGACGACGCCGTCCTGGAGGCCCTGGTCACCGCCTTCCGCGACCTGCGCACCGGCCGCTCCACCGAGGGCTGGGAGGTCGAACGCCCCTCCACGGTGATGAGCACCGCCGAAGCCGTCTCCGTCGCCACCGCACTCGGCGTCACCGCCGCCTACCTGCCGGACGGCGGCGACCTCCTCGGCCGGCTCCCCGGCCAACTCCTCGGCGTGGTCCGCAAGGACGACCCGGCGGACGCGGCCCGGCTGCTCGGCTACTGGGACGGCCCGGTCCGCCGCCGGGCCGAACAGGGCGCCGCCACCTGGCGCACCCTGTGGGACCTCCGCCCGGCGCTGGAGGCCTGACGATGACGAGCAGCGCGGTGAGGACCACCACCCCGGACGACCCGGCCGTCCGCCCCGGCCCCGGCGCCGTATGCGGCCACGGCACCGATCCCGGTGCTGACCTCGGCACGGCCCCCGGTACCGATCCCGGCACCGACCCCGCGGTCCGGGCCGAGACGGCCCGGCTGGCCGGCTCCGGCACCGACCGTCCCGGGCCGTACCTGATCGGTGTGCGCCACCACGCGCCCTCCCTCAGTGCGGTCCTCCCCGCGCTGCTCGACGCCGCCCGGCCCGAGGCCGTCCTGGTCGAACTGCCCGCCGAGTTCCAGCCCTGGCTCGACCACCTCGCCGACGAGGCCACCGAGGCCCCCGTGGCCCTCGCCGCCGCCCCGGCCGGCGGGGACGATGCGGACGGGGACGACGCGGGCGCGGCCCCCGGCGGGCTCGCCTTCTACCCCTTCGCCGACTTCTCCCCGGAGCTCGTCGCCCTGCGCTGGGCCCGGCGCAACGGCGTCGAAGCCATCGCCTGCGACCTCCCGCTCGCCCACCGCACCGGCCCCGTCGGCCCGCGCGGCCGCCGCCCCGTGGCCGGCCCCGACACCCCCGGCGTGGCCGACGCGCTGCGCCACCGCCTCACCGGCCGTGCCACCGACGACGACCTCTGGGACCGCCTCGTCGAGACCGCCGCCCCCGGCTCCGGCCCGGAGGCCGTCCGGCGCGCCGCCCTCCTGGTCGGCTGGGCCCTGCGCCACGACGCCGGAACCGGCCCCGGCGTCGACCCGTACGACCTGCGCCGCGAAGCCTGGATGCGCGCCCGCATCCGGGCCGCCTCGGCGGGCGGACGCCGGACCGCCGTGGTCGTCGGCGCCTTCCACGCCCCCGCCCTGCTCGACGGGCCCACCGCCCCCGAGGAGCCGCCCCGCCCCGACGAACCCGGGCACGTGCTCTCCCTCATCCCGTACACCTACCCGCTGCTCGACGCCCGCTCCGGCTACCCGGCCGGCATCCGCGACCCCGAGTGGCAGCACACCGTCCTCGACGCCGGCGGCGACCCCGAGCGCCTCGACGAGGCGCTCACCACCACCGCCGTCCGGATCTGCGCCGCCCTGCGTGCCCAGGACCACCCCTCCGGCCCCGCGGACGCCCGAGAGATCGTCCGCCTGGCCGGCGACCTCGCCCGACTGCGCGGCCACGCCGCCCCCGGGCGCGGCGAACTCGTCGAAGCCGTCCAGTCCGTGCTCGCCCAGGGCGAGCCCCTCGGCCGCGGCCGGGCCGTCGCGCGCGCCCTCGAACAGGTCCTGGTCGGCACCCGCACCGGGCGCCCCACCCCGGCCGCCCCGCGCAGCGGCCTCGGCCCCGCCGTCGAAACCCTGCTCGCCGACCTGGGCCTCCCCGGCCCCACCGACCCGGGCCCGCGCGAACTGCGCCTCGACCCGCTGCGCAGCCCCCTCGACCGCCGCCGCGAGATCCTCCTCCACCGCCTCGCCGCCTGCGGCGTCCCCTACGCCGACCCCGTCCCCACCACCGGCCCCGGCGGCACCGAAACCCTCGGCACCCGCTGGCGCCTGCACTGGACCCCCACCGTCACCGCCCTGCTCACCGTCGCCGGCACCCGGGGCGTCACCCCCGCCCAAGCCGCCGAGGGCGCCCTCCGCAGCCGCCTCCCCGACGACCCCACCCCGCGCGAGATCATCGACGGCCTCACCGCCGCCGCCTCCTGCGCCCTCCCCACCCTCACCGCCACCCTCCTCACCCGACTCACCACCACCCTTCCCGCCACCGCCACCCTCCCCGACCTCCTCGCCGCCCTCGCCCTCCTCGACCGCCTCACCGCCGGCCACCTCCCGGTCACGGCCCCCGGGGAAGCACCTGCGGGTGCGGCCGGTCCGGCGGAGTCAACGACTCCGTCCTCCAAGGGTGTTGACAGTCGGACCGGCCCCGGACTGCCGCTGCGGGCGGCGATGGACCTGTTGACCGCCGTGGCGGTGCGGCAGGTGGAGGGGTTGGGGGGTTCGGACGATCCCGCGGATGCGCGGGCGTTGGTGGAGCTGGCCCGGCGGGCGGACCAGCTGGGCGGGGTGCGGCTGGGGTACGCGCTGGGGGAACTCGCCGAGCGGGGGAGCCCGTTGGTGCGGGGCGCGGCCGGGGCGGTGCGGGTGCTGCTCGGGCAGGAGTCCGCGCAGGTGTTCGGCGGGCGGGCCGCGTCCTGGGTGGACGGGGCGACCGACGTGCGGGCGCGGCAGGTGCTCGGACGGTTGCTGGTCGGGTTGTTGACCGCTGCCGAGGGCCTGTTCGACAGTGCGCCCGAGGCGCTCGAACCGGTGCTGGAACGGGTCGGTTCGCTCTCGGACGCCGCCTTCCTGGACCGGCTGCCCGCGCTGCGCGGTGGCTTCGACACGCTTAGCCCGGCCGCCCGTGACCGGCTGCTGGTCTCCGTCGAGGACCGCCTGGGCACCCGCCTGGCGGCCCTGCCGGAGCAGACCGACCCCGCTCTGGTGGCCCGTTGGGTCCGCGCGGACCTGGCGGCCCGCCGGGTGCTCGCCGGGAGAGGCCTGCTGCCGGCCGCTCCCCGGACCGCCGACCAGGTGTCCGAGCCCGAGCCCGGGTCCGAGCCCGGGTCTGGGTCCGAGCCCGAACCCGGGCCCACGACGGCGACCGGCCCGGCACCCGCCCCGTCGCCCGCTCCCGGGCGCGTCCTCACGCCCGCCGAGCGCTGGCGCCTGCTGCTGGGCCGCCCGGGCACGGGCGGCCTGTCCGGCCGCAGCGCCCGACTCGCCACCGCGCTGGACGAGTTGTACGGCAGCGGCCACGGCGAGGGCTCCGGCCCCGGCCTGGACGACCGGGGTGGCAGGGGCGGCAGCAGGGGCGGCCGCGAGGCACCGTTCCCCGGAGTGCGGGAGTGGGCCGAGGAGTTGGAGGCCCTGTTCGGTCCGGGCGTCCGGGAGGAGGTCCTGGCGGCCGCCGTCGCCCAGGGCCGTACGGACGTGCTGGAGGCGATCGACCCGTCCGCCGTCCGCCCGTCGGTGGACCTGCTGCGCGCGGTGCTGGACCACGCGGGCGGTCTGCCCGAGGCCCGGGTGGCCAAGCTGCGTCCGCTGGTGCGCCGCATGGTGGACGAGTTGAGCCGCGAGCTGGCGACCCGGCTGCGCCCGGCGCTGACCGGGATCAGCGTGCCGCGCCCGTCGCGGCGCCCGGGCGGCGGGCTGGACCTCCACCGGACGATCCGGGCGAACCTGGCCACGGCCCGCCCCGGGCCGGACGGTTCGGGCACCGTGATCGTGCCGGAGCGCCCGGTGTTCCGGACCAGGGCGCGGCAGGCCAACGACTGGCGGCTGATCCTGGTGGTGGACGTGTCGGGGTCGATGGAGGCGTCCACGGTCTGGGCGGCGCTCACCGCCTCGATCCTGGCCGGCGTGCCCTCGTTGAGCACCCACTTCGTGGCCTTCTCCACCGATGTCCTCGACCTGACGGAGCAGGTGGCGGATCCGTTGAGCCTGCTGCTGGAGGTGAGCGTCGGTGGCGGCACCAGCATCGCGACCGGTCTGCGCTACGCCAGGGAGCTGGTGACGGTGCCGTCGCGGACGCTGATCGCGGTGGTCAGCGACTTCGAGGAGGGCGGCCCGGTCAACACGCTGCTCGCCGAGACCCGGGCCCTGGTGGACTCCGGCGTGCACCTGCTGGGCTGCGCGGCGCTGGACGACTCCGGGACGGCCCGCTATTCGAAGGCGGTCGCCGGCCAACTGGTCGCGGCCGGGATGCCGGTGGCGGCGCTGAGCCCGCTGGAACTGGCCCGCTGGGTGGGGGAGAAGGTGCGATGAACGCCACGACACAGACAGAGCGGGCTTCACAGACCGGGAGCAGCTGGCCGGGGGTCCGGCCGGAGGTGGTCGCCGAGGTGGTGTCGGCGCTGAGCGCCCGCCTGCAGAAGCGGTTGGACGGCGCGGCGGCGAAGCTCGCCGAGCGGCCGCTCAGCCGGGAGGGCGACGAGTGGCGGGTGCAGGTGGACGAGGAGGTCCTGCTCGTCCTGCACGCCCCGGGCGGGGTGGTGGCCGGCCCGTCCGACGTCCGGTGCGGCTGTCTGCTCGCCCCGGCCTGCGTCCACCGGGCCGCCGCCGTCAGCCTCTGCCCGCTGGCCGAGGCCGAGGCCGAGGCCGAGGCCGACGATCCGGGCCTCGGGACCACGCCGGCCGAGGCGCCGGGAACACCTGCCGCGACCACCACCACAACCCCGCCCGAGCCCGGATCCGAATCCCGACCTGGACCCCGACTCGAACCCGGACCCGAGCCGGGACCGGAACCCGGACCCGCCGCCCTCACCCCGGCCGAACGCGGCGCCGCCCGGCACCTCCACCGCGCCGCCTGCGCGCTGCTGGCCGCCGGGGTGAGCGGGGCGGGCGCGGTCGCCCAGGCGGAGCTGCTGCGGGCCGGCCACGGGGCGCGGGTCGCGGGGCTGTACCGCCCGGCCGCGGCGGCGGTCGCCGTGGTGACCGGGATCCGGGCGGCGCGTTCCGGTGCGCCCGACCACCGGCTGGCGGACCTGGTGGCGGCGCTGCGCGAGCTGCTCGGCCTCACCACCGCCCTGAACACCCTGACTGCCGTGACCACGCCGACCGCCCCGGTCGCCCCGGTCGACGCCCCGACCCCGCCCGCCGCCCCGAGCCCGCTCGCCGCCCTGCGCGGCACCGCCCGCCAGGCCTACGCCGAGGAGGGCGGCCTGCGGCTGTACGGGCTGTTCGCCGAGCCGGTGCTGACCGCGACCCACGCGGGGGCGGTCAGTTGGGCGGTGGACGCGGGTGGCCGGCTCAGCACGATCGCCGAGGTGACCCCGCACGGCGATGTCACGACCGCCGCCCCGCTGGCCGTCGCGGCGGGCAACCGGACGGTCCGGCTGGGCGATGCGGCGCTGAGCCACCGTGAGTTCAGCCGCGCGGGGCTGGCGGTTCAGGGCGCGACCAGGTCCACGGGTGGGCGGCTGGGCGCGGGTGCCTCGGTGCGGGCGGTCCGCGCGGCGGGCGCGGCCTGGACGGCGGAGCCGGTGGCCCGGCTCTGGGCCGAGCCGCCCGCCGCCCAGGTGGCCCGGGCACTGGCGGCGCAGGAGCTGCCGTACGGGAGTCGCCCGGCGGGGAGCGACCTGTTGTTCCTGGACGTCGTCCTGCTGGGCACGGCCCCGACCGGTCCGGGCGGGGCGCTCCAGCTGCTCGCCCGTCCGGTCGGTGGCGACACGGTGATCGCGCTGCGCCCGGGGCACGAGCACCCCGATCTGGCCTTCCGGGCCAATCTGGCCCTGCTCGCCACGGCCCCGGGCCTTCGGCTGCGGCTGATCGGACGGCTGGAGCGCGCGGACCGTCCGGAACTGCGGGTGCTGGCGATCGGCACGCCCTGGGACGGCTCCGACCACGACGGCCACGACGGCCACGACCGCCTTGCCCTGCCCGCCGACCGGGCGGACCGGGTCAACCTCGGCCTGGAACGCCTGCAGACCGCTGACCTGCCCGCCGGCCCGTCCACCGGGCCATCCGCCGGCCCGTCCACCGGGCCATCCGCCGATCTGCCCGCCGGGCTCCCGGCCGAGCTCCCCACCGCGCCGCCGCTCGGCCCGCCGGTGCACGTGCTCGGCCGCCGGGTGGAGCAGACCGTCACCACCGGCCGGTCCGCGCCGGCGCCCGGCGCGGCCACGGCGGCGGCGGACCGGGCCCTGCTGCGGGCGTCGGGGCTGGCGACCGCCGCCGAGCTGCTGGACGGCCTGCGGGCGGCTGCCGCGGACCAGCGGCGTGACGTGTTCGGCCGGATCGTCGCGGACGACCACGACGCCTTCGCCACCGCCTGGCTGGCGGCCGCCGACTACACCGAGGCGCTGGCGACCGCGCTCTGCTCCGCCTCCTGGGGCGGCGAGCAGGACGACTCGGAGGACGGCCCGGAGGACGGCCCGAAGAATGGGATGGAGGACGGGAAGGAGCTGTGAGCCGATTTATTTGCAGAGACCGATAATCGGCGCCGAATGGCATACTTGTACGAGAGGGGACAGCTCAGGACGCACAGGTGAACGTGAAGGGAAGGCGAGCCATGGCCATCCGCGACGACGCGGCCGAGGTCCGGGCCGGTGGCTGGCGGACGCTCGCCGCCCTGCACGGGCTGATCGACGCCGCGCTGGAGAAGGCGCTCCAGGCGGAGCACAAGCTCTCGGTGGTGGAGTACACGGTGCTGGAGGCGCTCTCCCGGCAGGACGGCTGGCACATGCGGATGCAGCAGCTGGCCCGTGCGGCGGCGCTGAGCAGCAGTGCCACCACCCGGCTGGTGAGCCGCCTGGAGGACCGGGGCCTGCTCAGCCGCTACCTCTGCGCGGACGACCGGCGCGGCATCTACACCGAGCTGACCTCCGAGGGCCGCGCCCTGCTGGAGGCCGCCCGCCCGGTGCACGACGCCACCCTGGAGGCGACCCTGGCCCAGGCCGCGGAACTCCCCGAGCTGGCCCCGCTGGTCGACGCGCTCGCCGAGCTCAGCCCGACGAAGGCGTGATCCCGGCCCAGGCGTGACCCGGGCGGCTACCGCCGCCCGGCCGCCTCAGCGCCGCCTGGTCGCCGCACCACCGCCTGGCCGCCTCAGCGCCGCCCGACGGCCAGCGCGTCCCGGTGCACCCGGTCGAGCAGGGCGAGCAACAACTCCTTGCTGGACGCCCGCTCCCGGACGTCGCACAGCACCACCGGCACCTCCGGCCCGAGGTCGAGGGCCCGGCGGACGTCCTCCGGGGTGGCGTCGCGGCGGCCGTGGAAGCAGTTGACCCCGATGGCGAAGGGGATTCCGCGCTGCTCGAAGAAGTCCACGGCGGCGAAGCTGGATTCGAGCCGCCGGGTGTCGGCGAGGATGATCGCGCCGAGGGCGCCGAGGGCGAGGTCGTCCCACATGAACCAGAAGCGGAACTGCCCGGGCGTGCCGAAGAGGTAGAGCACCAGGTCCTCGCGGACGGTGATCCGCCCGAAGTCCATCGCCACCGTGGTGGTGGACTTGCCCTGGACGCCTTCGAGGCTGTCGACCCCGATGCTGGCGCGGGTCATCCGCTCCTCGGTCTGCAGCGGTTCGATCTCGCTGACCGAGCCGACCATGGTGGTCTTCCCGACGCCGAAGCCGCCGGCGACGAGGATCTTGACCGCGCCCGGCACCAGGCTCTGGGTCGTCAATTCGGGTCTCCTGGGGAGGAACTGTGGGGATGCTGCGGGTGCGATGGATGCGGTGGACGCGACGGGTGCGGCGGATGTCACGGACGCGGCAGCCGGTCAGAGTCTGCGGACGCCTTCGATCACGGCCTGGATCAGGGAGATGTCCGGTGCCTCGGCGAGCTGGACCGGGGCCCGGGTGAGGATCAGCCGGGCCTCCGCCAGGTCGTCCAGCAGCACCTTGACCACGCTCACCGGCAGGTCCATGGTGGCCGCGATCTCGGCCACGGCCAGCGGGCGTTCGCGGCACAGGTCGAGGATCGCGGCCGGTTCGGGGGTCAGCCGGCTGGTGTCGGTGCGCGGGTCGGCGGTGACCACCAGGGTGATCAGCGCGAAGCCGTCACGGACCGGGCCGGTGCGCCCGTTGGTGATCGCGTAGGGGCGGACCAGGTGGCCGGCGTCCTTGTCGTAGAACCAGCCCTCGTCGGCGTCGGCGCTGGTCACGCACCGCCACCCGCGCCGGGTCGGCCCGCGTCGCTGCGCGGCGCCGCGGTGAGGTACTGGCCGACCTGCTTGACCAGCATGTTGATCTCGTAGGCCATCAGTCCGGCGTCCACCTGCTCGCTGGTGAGGACGGCGAGCCGGGCGCCCTGTCCGGCGGTGGTGACGAACAGGAACAGCTGGTCCATCTCGACCACGGTCTGCCGGACCCGTCCGCCGTTGAAGCGGTGTCCGGCGCCGCGGGCCAGGCTCTGCAGGCCGGAGGCGACGGCGGAGAGGTGCTCGGCGTCGGCCCGGTCGAGGCCCTGGGACGTGCCGACCAGCAGTCCGTCCTCGGAGAGGACGATGGCGTGCCGGGTCTCGGGTACCCGCGCCACCAGCTGGTCCAGCAGCCAGTTGAGGTCGCGCTGGGTCTCGGTGTGCTGCGTCATCACTGCTGTTCCTTGGCTTCCTGAACGGCGGGGGCTTCCGCGGTGCCCTCGGGGGCGGAAGGTGCGGCCGGGTGGGGGGCGATGGCGGGCGCGTCCGGTCCGGTACCGGTCGCGCGGGCGCTGCGGGTGCCGCGCTGGATGGCGGCCATGGTGGCGCGGGACCGCGTCGGCGAGGGGTCGTCGGCCTCGCCGAACCGGGGGCCGGCCGGGGCGGGGCGGGCCCCGTACGGCGAGGACGGCGTGGTCGGGGTGGACGGCGGCATCATGGTGCCGGGCGCGTTGGCCTCGCGGAGCTGCTCGGCGAGGCTGGCGTTGCGGACCCGCTGCGGCAGGATGCGCGGGGTGCGCAGTTCGCCGTCCGGGCCGTGCTCCACGCTGTCCTCCTGCGGGCGTTCGTGGGTGGGCGTCGACCGGTCGGCGGGCACCCCGTCGAGACCGCCCGCCGAGTCCACGACGGCCGGATCGACGACCGCAGGATCGACGACGGCCGGGTCCGCCTGAGCCCCGTCCACAGGCCCGGGGGTCGCGCCGGCGCCCGGGTCGAGTGGTGCGGCGAGCTGTGCGGCGAGTTCCGCCGACGGCCCGGTGGGCAGGTCGTACGGGCGCGGCAGCACGGGCCGGGGGACCACCACGGCCCCGGGCAGCCCGGGGATCTCGGCACCGACCGTCAGCCCGGCGTTGTCGAGGACGGGCCCGCCGTCCTCACCGTCCGGCCGCCCGAACTCCTGCGGCCCGAAACCCTGTTGGCCGAACTCCTGCGGTCCGAACTCCTGCCGCGCGAGCAGCTCGCCGAGGATCACCCCGCCGTCGGCCCCGCCGCCTGCCGGCTCCGTGGGGGGCGGGGGGGCCCCCGGGGGGCCCGCCCCCCCCCAGCCCGGGGCCCCCCCCCCGGTGGGGGGGGGGGGGTGCGTGTGGGCACCGCCGCGCCCGCCGGGCC
>NZ_JBHYGR010000016.1:102812-106313 GCF_042738155.1 Kitasatospora sp. NPDC059088
TCGCCACACACCCGCCCCGCGCCCCACCCCCCCCCACACACACCCCCGCCCGCCCCCCCCGCCGCCGCGGGGGGGGCGGGGCCCCCCCACCCCCCCGGGGGAACCGACGCCACCGATCCCGTCGACCCCGCCCGAGGTGCTGCTCGTCAGTCCGTTGAGCACCCCTGCCAGCGCGCCGGACAGCTCGTCGTCGACCACGCCGAAGTCGCCGTCGGACGGCCGCGGTTCGGGCACCGGGGTCCGGGTGACCCGCGCGCCGGACGGCAGCCCGGGCACCGTGGCCGGCTGCTCCGCCTGCTCCAGCAGCACCGAGGGCACCAGCACCACGGCCCGGGTGCCGCCGTACGGCGAGGGCCGCAGGGTGACCTGGATGTCGTGCCGGGCGGCGAGCCGGGCGACGACGAACAGGCCGAGCCGCAGGTCGTCGCCGAGCGCGGAGACGTCCAGCTCGGGCGGGTTGGCCAGGTACTCGTTGAGCCGCTCGTACTCCTCCTCGGTCATGCCGAGGCCGCGGTCCTCGACCTCGACCGCCAGGCCCTTGGGGACCTCCTGGGCCGAGACCTGCACCTGGGTGTACGGCGGGGAGAAGGTGGTGCCGTTCTCGATCAGCTCGGCGATCAGGTGGATCACGTCGGCGACGGCCTGCCCGCTGAGCGAGGCGCGCGGCACGCCCTGGACGACGACCCGGGCGTAGTTCTCGGTCTCGGAGACGGCGCTGCGCAGCACGTTGACCACGGGCACGGCGTTGCGCCAGCGCCGGGCGGGCAGTGCGCCGCCGAGGATGACCAGGTTCTCGGCGTTGCGCCGCATCCGGGTGGCCAGGTGGTCGACGGCGAACAGTTCGCGCAGCAGCTCGGGTTCCTCGTGCTCGCGCTCCAGCGCGTCGAGCATGCTGATCTGCCGGTGGATCAGGATCTGGGTGCGGCGGGCGATGTTGAGGAAGACCTTCTTCGTCCCCTCGCGGCCCTGGGCCTGGTGGACGATGGCGGCGACGGCGGCCTGCCGGACGGCGGCCAGGCCGTCGGAGGTCTGCTGGACCTCGTCGCCGACCCGCCGGGACGGTGCCCAGGTGGGCGGGGTGGGCACCGGCTCCCCGGCGCGCAGCCGGCCGACGATCTCGGGGATCTCGTGCTGGGCGAGCGCGAAGGTGTCGCCGCGCAGTCCGGCGAGCCGGGCGGACAGCGACCGGGCGGCCCGGATGCCGCGGACCAGGCTGACCAGCAGCACCAGCGCGACGGCGGCGGTGCCGGCCAGCAGCGCGGTGCGGTTCGCGGTGTCGCGCAGCAGGTAGGCGGCGTAGCCCCAGGCGGCGGCGAGGCCCAGGCTGGGGACCAGCACGAGGGCGAGGAGCGAGCTGCGGAGGGAGCCGGACCGGCCGGCGCGGTGGCCCGTGTGGGGGGCCGATATGCCTGGCATCTGATTCCTTGTTGCAGGGCCGAGTTGCAGGCCGGGTCTCGGGTCCGGACGGTGGGTCGGCCCGAGCGGACCGGACCGGGCGTCAGGGAGCCGAGGCCCGGGGTCGCCGGACGGGGTGACGCGGTGTCACCGTCCGTGCGGGTGCAGCTCGGCCGCCGACGGCAGGAAACCTATCAGTCCCAGGTGGCCCCATCGCAACATCAACTGACGATATGTGAACGGGCGATGGCAGGAGCGGCCAGTTCCGGTCGGAGCGTTCGCCGACGGATCGTCGCAGCTCAGCGCGGTCGGTGCGGAGCGGGGACGGCTCCCCGGGAGGTCGGTGGGCCTCTCGGGGAGCCGTCAGGAGCAGGTCAAATCGTCGTCATACCGAAAGTTCGCCACCATCCGGGCGGCAGCCGCGGATCCGGCGCTCCCGCCGCGCGGCTCGGTCCTCCGCGCGGCTCGGTCCTCCGTGCGGATCACCCCGCCGCGCGGCTCACCCCGCCGCGGAGAGCGGCACCACGCGAGCGCTCCGGACGCCCCGGACCCCGCGCGGGCTGTACCCGTACAGCTCCTCCGCCGGGGAGACCCCGGCGGCGCGGGCGGCCCCGGAGGCCCCGGACTCCAGCGCGTTGAGCTCGGTCCACGCCCAGCTCGCCAGGTCGGCCAGCTCGGCCGACCACTGCTTGCCGTAGGTGCCCGTCGCGACCTGTCCGAGCCGCAGCTTCTGCACGTCCGAGGTGCCGGCCGGGGCGTAGATGTGGGTGGCGTCCCGCAGGTAGCGGATGATGTTGTGCTCCTCCTGGGTGCCGCGCGCCGCGAAGATCTCCATCGCCTGACGTGCCGAGTCCATCGCGTACTCGGTGTTGATCAGCTTGGCGTTCATCAGCTCGGCGTCGCAGGCCTTGCCGTTGTCGAGCAGGTGCGAGGCGTGGTAGGCGGCCAACTTGGCCGTCATCAGCCGGGACTGCATCTCGCCGAGCTTGAGGGCGATGCTGTTCAGCTGGTTGATCGGCTTGCCGTAGAGCACCCGCTCCTCGGCGTAGCGCACCGTGTCCTCCACCACGGCGACGTGGATGCCGAGCGCGACGGCGCCCAGGTTCAGCCGGCCGTACAGGGTGGAGGAGGAGTAGGCGACGTCGAGGCCCTGCCCCTCCTCGGCGAGCCGGTTGCCGACCGGGACGCGGCAGTCCTCGAAGACGAGCTCGCCGAAGCTGAACCCGTGCAGGCCGCCCTGGGTGCCGACGGTGCCGGTGCGGAAGCCGGGCCGGTCGCTCTCGACCAGGAAGGCGGACAGCCCCTTGCTGCCCCGGCCGGTACGGAAGACCACGCCGTGGACGTCGCCGATGTGCGAGTTGCCGACGAACACCTTGCGGCCGTTCAGCACGTACTCGTCACCCTCGCGACGCGCGGTGCCGCCCATGCCGAGCACATGGCCGCCGGACTCCGGCTCGGTGACCGCGATCGTCGGCAGGCACTCCCCGGAGGCGAACTTCGGCAACCACGACCGGCGTTGGGCGTCCGAACCGAAGTGGATGACCTTGGCGACGCCGAGCTGGGAGGCCTGTGCCATCGCGCCCATCGCACCGCTGACCCGCGCCAGCTCCTCGACGATCACGGTCTTGGCGAGGTGTCCCAGGCCCAGGCCGCCGAACTCGCGCGGGATCGTGACGCCGATCCAGCCGCGGCGGGCGATCTCCCGCGAGAGCTCGAACTCGATCTCCCGGTCGGCCTCCATCCGGGCCACCTGAGGACGCACCTCCTTCTCCGCGAACTCACGCACCTCGGCCCGGAGGCTCTCGTGTCGTTCGTCGGTGAAGTAGTCCATCGCCATGCTTGGTCCTCTCATTCCGGTGGGTGTCGTGCCTCCCGTTCATGCCGTAGATGCCGCTCCGGCCGCTCCCCCTGAGGGTTCGGGTGGGGGTGTGGAGGTGTGGCGGTGCCGATCGCTTCCAAGCCATCGGTGCATGCGGACCTGGGGTCCGTCTTCGAACTCCCGTCTGCGGGCCGACGCCGGGGCACGCGCCTCGCCGCGTTGTCGTCGGTCGCCAATGCGCTGCATTGGGCTCCCTCCTCCGCCTTGCGATGCACGCACCCCAACGC
>NZ_JBHYGR010000017.1:0-23018 GCF_042738155.1 Kitasatospora sp. NPDC059088
CCGGCACCGTCCTGGCCACCGACAACCAGGGCCAGCCCGTCAACGACCCCACCGGCAAGCCCCTGATGGTCCCCACCCTCACCGGCATCGCCACCGCCACCAAGATCGGCGGGGTGCCCAGCGACACCTGGACCACCCTCGGCTCGGACGGTGACATCACCGGCAACGGCAACGCCGCCCTCTGGGGCACCAAGGCCGACGGCTCCATCGACATCTGGTGGGGCAAGGTCACCACCCCGGGCAACCCGACCGCCGGCTACACCTGGCAGGTCGGCCCCAACACCATCGCCAACACCGCCGTCAACCCGTCCCAGTGGGTGCTCGACGGCCGCACCAGCGGCGACACCGGCGACACCAACAAGCTCTACCGCAACGGCGACGACCCCAAGAACAGCTACCCGACCGGGGCCACGCTGACCGCGGACCACAACCGCACCGCCAACAAGGCCACCGCCTTCGACGGAGCGTCGGTCTACCGCACCACCGCCCCCGTCAACAGCGGTCTCGACACCTCCCGCAGCTACAGCGTCTCGGCCTGGATCAAGGTCAACAACCTCGACAACTTCCAGACCGCCGTCTCCCTCACCGGTGACGTGGCCAGCCCGTTCTACCTGCAGTACTCGAAGACCTTCCACAACTGGGCCTTCGTCGCCCCCAGCAGCGACAGCACCAACCCGACGGCCTGGTACTCCGCCTACGACCGCAGCGGCCGCACCAACGCCACGGTCGGCCAGTGGACCCACCTGACCGGCACGTTCAACGCCGACACCTCGACCATCACGCTGTACGTCAACGGCGCGGCCGTCGGTTCCGACAAGATGCCCAGCGGCTGGAAGCCGGCCCCCGGCAGCCTGAACGCCGGCGGCGCCGCCTACAACAAGTCCGCCGCCAGTGACCTGGTCAACGGCGCGATCAGCGACGTCCGGGCCTACCCGTACGCGCTGACCGACCAGCAGGCCAACACGCTCGCCACCACCGACTCGGCCATCCAGATCCGCAGCGCTGTCGACAGCCGCAAGTGCCTGGACAACTGGGGCGGCAACGCCGGCGCCCAGCTCCGGATCTACGACTGCTGGAACGGCGAGGGCCAGCACTTCGTGATGACCAAGGACAACCGGATCAAGATGCCGATCTCCGGTCGCTGCCTCGGCACCGCGGACGCCGCGGCCGTCAACGGCACCCCGGTCGTCGCGCAGGACTGCGGCAGCAACCCGGCCTCCCAGGCCTGGGTCCGCCGCTTCGACAACTCGCTGTACAACCCGACGTCCGGCCTCTGCCTGGACCTCAACGGCTGGAACACCGCCAACGGCCAGGGCCTGGACGTCTGGCAGTGCGCCGACCAGGGGAACCACCACTGGATCTTCGAGGCCCAGCAGACGGTGTAACACCCGCAGGACCTCGTCACCGCACAGCGCTGTCCCCCGTCGGGAGTCCACCCGGCGGGGGACGGTGTCGTTCGGGCGCCCGGCGCCGGACCTCCCCGGGGATTTTGCTCCGGCACCACCCGGTGTGATCAACCTGCTTCTCCGAGTAAGGTCCAGCCACGGCCGGGTACCGGTCGGTGACGAACCCTCCGGAGCCGAGGAGTGCGAGCGTGCCCGAGCAGGACCGGCAGGCAGGCCAGTTCGAGCACCTGCGGCCGCGGATGCGGGCCCTCGCGTACCCGCTGCTGGGCTCGCACGCGGAGGCGGAGGTCGCGGTGCGGGAGGTGTGGGTCAGGCTCGGCCGGATCGATCCGGAGGAGGTGGCGGACCTCGCCGAGTGGTTGGCCACGGTGACCGGGCGGGTCTGCCTGGGCCTGCTGGGTGCGCGGGACGCCCGGCCGCGGCGGGCGCCGGAGGCGGTGGCCGGGCCCGCGCGCCCGGTGCCGTCGGACGGGTCGGTCGGGCCCGCGCTGCTGGCCGCGCTGGAGGCGCTGGCCCCGGCCGAGCGGGTCGCCTTCGTGCTGCACGAGGTGTTCCGCCTGCCCGTCGACCTGGTCGCGACCGCCCTCGACCGGACCACCGCGGACACCCGCGGGCTCGCCGAGCAGGCCCGCCGCCGGGTGCACGGGCCCCGTGCGACGGGTGCCGGGGGCAGCCCGGCCGGCCCGCGGCGGTGGACGTTCTCGGTGCGGCGCCCCGCCACGGGGACCGGGCGGCACTGACGGCCCGGCGGCCCGGCGGCCCGGCACGGGTCACTGCGGCCCAGCTGCGCCGGTCAGCTGCCCGCGGTGTCCAGGCGGTGGCGCTGGTCCGCGTCGAGGACCAGGTCCAGGGCGGCCAGGCTCTCCTCCAGGTGGGCGACCGAGCCGGCGCCGATCACCGGGACGGTGGGGACGGGGTGCCCGATCAGCCAGGCCAGGACGACCTGGTTGACGGTGGCGCCGGTCTCCTGCGCGACCTCGGCCAGGGCCGCGAGCCGGGCGTCCGTCCCCGGCCAGCGGTACTCCTCGCGCAGGGGGCGGTCGGGGCGGGTGTAGGAGCCGCCGAGGAGCGGCGAGTAGGCGAGCAGAGTGAGGTCCGGCCGGTCCGCGAGGTGGGCCAGCAGGGCCCGGTCGGCGTGCCGCTGGATGCCGAGGTCCGCGCCGGGCCGGGGCTGGAGGTGGCTGTGGCGCTGCTGGACGCACCGGTAGCCGGGCCAGCCGCGCGCGTCGGCGAGGTCGTTGGCCGCGGCGAGGTCGGCGGCGCGGTGGTTGCTGCAGCCGAGGGCGGTGACCTTGCCGTCGGCGACCAGGCCGGCGAAGGCGCCCATGGTCTCCTCGACGGGGGTGGCCGGGTCCGTGACGTGGGCGTAGTAGAGGTCGATCCGGTCCGTGCCGAGCCGGCGCAGGCTGCCCTCGGCCGCGCTGCGCAGGGCGGGGGCGGAGAGGCCTTCGAGGTGTTCGGGGTAGGGCAGTCCGGGGACGGGACGGGCGCCCGCCTTGGTGGCGAGGACGAGCCGGTCGCGGTTGCGGCGGCGGGCGGTCCAGCGGCCGAGGAGTTCCTCGCTCTCGTGGCCGGTGCCGCCGGGGGCCCAGAACGCGTAGTTGTTCGCGGTGTCGATGAAACTCCCGCCGGCCTCGGTGAACCGGTCGAGGATCGCGGTGGCGGTCCGCTCGTCGACGGTGGTGCCGAAGGTCATCGCGCCGAGGCACAGCGCGCTGACCTTCGGTCCGTCAACTCCCAGGCTGCGGTGCAGCATCGGTGGTCCCCTCCCCTGGTCCGAGGGATCGACCCTACGGCGTCCGCCGCCCGGCCGCGAGCACGATCCCGGCGCAGGTACCGCCCAGCAGGGCGCCGGCCAGGACGTCGCCCGGGTAGTGGACGCCGGTGTGCACCCGGGAGTAGCCGACGGCGGCGGCGAGCAGGCCGAGCGGGGCGGCGGTGGCGGGCAGCAGGGTGCCGACGGCGGTGGCCAGGGCGAAGGCGGAGGCGGTGTGGCCGGAGGGGAAGGAGGCGCTGGCCGGCATCGGGACGTGCCGGCCCAGCACCACCCGGGCGGCCTCCCGGTCCGGGCGGGGCCGGCGGACCAGCTGCTTGCCGAGGACGTTGGCGGTGAAGGAGGCGAGGGCGACGGCGGCCGCGCCGGTGAGCCCGGCGCGGCGGCAGCGGCCGGGGACGAGGGCCAGGGCGGCGGCGACGGAGAGGTTGATCTTCGAGTGGTCGGCGGCCGCGGAGAGGGTGCGCAGGGCGGAGTCGAGGGCGGGGGTGTCGGTGGCGGCGACGGCGGCGTAGAGCGCCGCGTCGAGTGCGGTGAGGTCGCGCAGGACCGGGCCGGTCACCGGTGGCCCCCGGAGGGCCGGGCGGCCCGCGCCGGGTGCGTGCCCGCCCCGGACAGGGCCAGCCGGGTGACGTCGCGCCAGTCCAGCGGGTGGGCGTGGGGCCGCTGGGCCGGGTCGGCGCCGGGGCGCTCGCGCGGGACGCGGACCCGCAGGGCGCGGTGCCGCAGGGTGCAGACCACCGGGGTCGGCAGGGTCAGCGCCTCGCCGTCGACGGCGACGGCGATCTCGGGGACGTCGGCGTGCACGGTGACCTGCCGTGCCGAGAGCAGGGTCAGTGCGGCGGCCCGCTCGCCGAGCAGGACGAGTTCGGCGGCCTGGGCGGCGCCGTCGACCCGGACGCCGACCACGCCCAGCAGGCCCTCGTCCAGCCGGGGGCGGCGGCCGAGGTCGACGGGGTCGGGGGCGGCGTACGGGTTGTTGCTGACGAGCAGGGCCTGCGGGGCGTCGATGCGGTGCCCGTCGGCGCGGGCGGTGAGCGTGGGCCCGGCCTCGCCGGTCAGCAGGTCGGGCAGGGCGCCGAGGGCGGTGGCGGTCTTGGCGTCGCGGTACTCGGGGCTCTGCACGATCTCGGCGTAAGCGCCGAAGGAGACGGTGTTGACGAAGGTCCGGTCGCCGACCCGGCCCAGGTCGACGGTGAGTTCGACGCCGTCGCGGAGGGCGTCGAGGCAGGTGGCGGGGTCGGTGCGGTCGAGGCCGAGGTCCATCGCGAAGTGGTTGCGGGTCCCGGCGGAGACGACCAGGAACGGCAGGCCGTGTTCGGCGGCGACGGCCGCGACCAGGGCCTGGGTGCCGTCGCCGCCGGCCACGCCGAGCAGGTCGGCGCCGTCGGCGATCGCCCGGCGGGCGAGTTCGGCGACGTCCTGCTCGGCGGAGGTGTCCAGCAGCACCACCCGGGCGCCCAGTTCCTCGGCGCGCCGGACCAGGTCGAAGCGTTCGACCTTCCCGCCGCCGGACTTCGGGTTCATGATCAGGACGGGCTGCCGCGGCGGCGGGGTCTCCCGGGCGGGCATCGGGCGCGGCGGCCGGGCGGCGCGCAGCGCGGCGCGGCCGCACGCGAGGGCGGCGAGCCAGAGGGCCACGGCGGCCACCGTGAGCGCCAGCACCCCGGTGTCGTAGGCGAGCAGGACGCCGGCGGCCGGCGCGGCGACGGCCAGCAGCGCGCCGATCAGCCGCCACAGGGCCCGCCGGGTGATCGCCCACCAGACGCCGACGGCGGTGACCACCAGGCCGACGAACTCGGCGAGCAGCACCAGCGGCCCGTGCGGGCCGGTGAAGGCGAGCACGACCACGGCGGCCAGTGCGCACAGCAGGGCGAGCCGCGCGAGTCGGCGCGGTCGGCGCCGGTCCACCACGTCCGCCACGTCCCCCGCACCCTCCACGTCCGCCATACCCTTCACCGACCCGCTCCCCGTCGACCCACCCGCCGTCGACCTCGACCCGCTCGCCATCGGCCCGCCCTCCTCCGTTCGGCCCCGTCCGGTCCGGTCACCGTAACCTGAGGGCCCGTTCGGGGCGCGTCGAACGGGCCGTGCGGCGCGGCCGGTTCAGGGGCCCGGCGGGCCGCTCCCGAATGTCCAAAAACAATTCCGGGGCCGCCCGCCGGGGGCCCCGCCCCGGAGAATCCGTCCGGACGCCCCGACGAAGCCGGCACGTGTACGAAGCATCTGCGTCAGCCATGGTCAGCCCAGGATCACGTACGATAGCGCGGGGGTTATGGCGAGAATTCGCCGGGCGTACAGAAACCTCCCGCACGGACTGTCCGGTTAATGCTGTGACTGTAGTGTCCACGGGGGAATCTGGTGTATACCAATACGCTGAGCGCGTTTCGGTTGACGGGGAGGAAGGCATGCTGCTACGGCTGCTGGGGTCGGTCGAACTGGTCCATGAGGGGCGCTCGCTGGACCTGGGGGGCCCGCGGCAGCGGGTGGTCCTGGCGATGCTCGGACTGAACGTCGACCGGACCGTCTCCACCGAACAGCTGATCGACGCGGTGTGGGGGGACGCACCGCCGACCACGGCCCGCGGACAGATCCAGGTCGCCGTCTCCACCCTGCGCAAACGTTTCACCCAGGCCGGCCGGCCGGAGGCGATCACCACCCGCTCCCCCGGCTACGCGCTGGAGCTGGAGCCCTCCGACGTGGACGGCCTGGAGTTCGAGCGGCTGGTCGCGCTCGCCCGGGAGGAGGGCGGCGCGGGCCGCGTCGAACGGGCGGCCGCCACCATGCGCGAGGCGCTGGCCCTGTGGCGCGGACCGGCGCTGGACGGGGTGCCCGGCGAGCTGGCCCAGCGGGCCGCGACCCACCTGGACGACCGGCGGCTGACCGTCCTGGAGGAACGCGTCCGGCTGGACCTGCTGCTCGGCCGGCACGGCGAGCTGGGCGCCGAACTCGCCTCGCTGACCGCCCGCCACCCGCTCCGGGAGCGGCTGTACGGGCACCTGATGCTGGCGCTGTACCGCTCGGGCCGGCAGGCGGACGCGCTGGAGGCGTTCCAGCGGGCGCGCCGGGCCCTGGTGGAGGAGATCGGCATCGAGCCGGGCCAGGAGCTGCGGGAGCTGGAGCGGGCGATCCTGTGCCAGTCCCCCGGACTGGACCTGCCGGGGCACCGCGACGGGCACGCCCGGCACGCCGCCGCCGACCCGGCCGCACCGTCGCTCGCCCCCGCACCGGCGCCCGTACCCCCGGTGCCCCTGGTGTCCGTGGCGCCGCTGTCGCCGCCCGCCGACCGGGGCACGGCGGACCCGGGCTCCGCTCCCCCGCCCGCGCCCACGGCTCCCGCCGCCGCCGCGCACCCCGGCAACCCCGGCCACCTCGTCCACACCGGCCAGGCCACCCACACCACCCACACCGTCCAGGCCACCCTCACCACGCACCCGGCACACCCCGCCGCCGAGGCCGCCTTCCGCCTCACCCCCCGCCAACTCCCGGCCAGCATCAGCGACTTCATCGGCCGCCGGAGCCAGCTCGACGAGATCAAGAAGCTGATCGTGCCCTACGCCGGCACCCAGGCCCCCGGCTACGCGGTGCCGATCGTCAACATCTGCGGCCCGGGCGGGGTCGGCAAGTCCGCGCTGGCGGTGCGCGCCGCGCACGAGGCCGGCGCCCACTTCCCGGACGGCCACCTCTACGCCGACCTGCACACCCCGACCACCGAGCCGGGCGCCCCCGGCGAGGGCGGTGAGGGCCGGACCGGGACGCTGCTCGCCCGCTTCCTGCGGGCGGTCGGGGTGCCGGCCAAGGCGATACCGGAGGACCCCCAGGAGCGGGCCGAGATGTACCGCAGCCGGCTGGCCGACAGCCGGGTCCTGGTGGTCCTGGACGGGGTGACCAGCGCGGAGCAGGTGACGCCGCTGCTGCCGGGCAGCGCGAGCTGCGCGGTGCTCGCGACCAGCCGGGTCCGGCTGTCCCGCGTCCCGGGGATCCACCGGGTGGACGTCGAGGTGTTCGACATGTCCAACGCGCTGGACCTGCTCGCCGGGATCATCGGCAGACCGCGGGTCCAGGCCGAACTGGACACCGCCGTCGAGCTGGTGCACCTGTGCGACGGGCTGCCGCTGGCGCTGCGGATCGCCGGCGCCCGACTGGCCTCGCACCCGCACTGGCCGGTGGAGCGGCTGGTCCGGCGGCTGCGCAACGAGCGCCGCCGGCTGGACGAGCTCAGCCACCACGGCCTCGAACTGCGCTCCACCATCAGCCTCACCTACCGCGCCCTGCCGCCCTCGGCGCAGCGGCTGTTCCGGCTGTTCTCCCTGGTCCAGCTGCCGGACGCGCCCGCCTGGATCGCGGCGGCGCTGCTGGACTGCGATCCGTACACCGCCGAGGACACCCTCGACCTGCTGGTCGAGGCCCAGGTGATGGACATCGTCCAGTACCCGAACCAGCCGGGGCCGCGCTACCGCTTCCACGACCTGGTCCGCGCCTACGCCCACGAGCAGCTGGTGGCCACCGAGGACGCGGCCGAGCGGGAGGCCGCGCTGACCCGGATGCTGGGCGGCTGGCTGGCCCTGGCCGAGGACGCCCACCGCCGGGAGTACGGCGGCGACTACACCGTCATCCACGGCACGGCCGAACGCTGGCGGCCGCCGCTGGAGGGCCGCTCCGGCGCGGCCGGGACCGGGGTGGACGGCTGGGACACCGAGCGGCTGGCCCTGGTGACGGCCGTACGGCAGGCCGCCGCGGCCGGGCTGGACGAACTCTGCTGGGACCTCGCGCTCACCTCGGTCACCCTGTTCGAGGCCAAGGGGCACTTCGACGACTGGGAGGAGACCTCCCGGCTGGCCCAGGAGGCGGCCGTCCGGGCGGGCAACACGGTCGGCCGGGCCGCGATGCTCTACTCGCTCGGGACCCTGCACATGTTCCAGACCCGGCACGAGCAGGCCCAGGAGCACTTCGCGCTCGCCCGGGAGCTGTTCGAGGCGGCCGGGCACGACCACGGCCGGGCCCTGGTGCTGCGCAACGACGCCTTCCTGGACGGGGTGCGCGGCGACGACCTGGCGATGCGGGAGAAGTACGACGAGGCGCTGACCGTGATGCGGCTGGTCGGCGACCGGATCGGCGAGGCCCACATCCTGCGCAGCCTGGCCGGCTGGTGGATGACGGCGGGCCGGCCCGAGCAGGCCCGCACCCTGCTGGAACAGGCCCTGGTGATCTGCCGGGCGGAGCACTGCGTCCGGGTGGAGGCCCAGGTGCTGCAACGCTTCGCCGAGCTGCACCTGTCGGCCGAGCGGACGGACCTGGCCGAGGACGCCCTGCGGGAGGTGCTGCGGATCGTCCGGGCCGGCGGCGACCGGATCGGCGAGGCCTACGCGCTGCACGGCCTCGGCACGGTGCACCGCCGGGAGGGCCGGCTGGACGGCGCGGTGGACACCCTGACCCGGGCGCTGGAGCTGTCCCGGCAGGTCGGCGAGCGGGCCGTGGAGGGCCGCTCGCGCTACGCGCTGGCCGAGATCGCGCTCCGCCGGGCCGACCGCGCCCAGGCCGCCGGGCACCTCAAGGCCTGCCGGACGCTGTTCACCGAACTCGGTTCCAAGCCCTGGCTGGAGCGCACCGAGGACCTGCTGGCCGAGTCGCGGCGCAGCCCCGAACCGGCCGCCGAGGCCGGACCGGCGCTGCGCCTGGGGAGCCGCCCGGACCGCTGCTGACGGCGGACCACCGCCCGGCCCGTCCTGCCTACTGCCCTGCCTACTGTCCTGCCGCGAGGGGCTGTTCGTCCGCCGCCCGCCCGATCAGCTCGGCCAGCTCCGCCACGGCCAGGCTGCCGGGCTCGCGGCGCTCCCGCACCCAGCGGTGCACCAGCTCCTGGAGCAGCTCGTTGACCGGCGTCGGCACCCCGCAGCCGCGCCCCAGCAGCACGACCTCCCCGTTCAGGTAGTCCACCTCGGCGGACCGGCCGCCCCGCTTGAGGCTCTGCCAGGTCGAGCCGTGCCCGGCCCCCGGGTCCGACGGCCGGCGCTCGACCGCGCCGAGGCGCAGTTCGGTCAGCTCCTCGGGCGTCGCGAACGCGATGCCCGAACGCTCCAGCACCGCGACGGCCTCGGCCCGCGCCCGGACGGCCAGCTCCGCGGATTCGGCCCCGGGCCGCTGCCCGCACAGCGCGTCGACGGCGTTGGCCAGGTTGTCGACCAGCTTGCCGTACTTCCAGCGCAGCACGTCCTCGACCACCTCGGCCCGGAAGTCGGCCGCGGTGAGGTCGGCGGCGATCTGCCGGACGGTGTCGTCGGCGCCGTCCGGGTAGCGGCCCAGGGCGAGGGCGCCGGTGCGCGGCCCGCACCAGGTGCGCACCTCGCCCGGGGTGAGGAAGGCGGCCGGCAGTACGACCATGGCGCCGTACACCCGGCGGAAGTGCCGCAGCGCCAGCCGCTCGTTCTCCACCCCGTTCTGGAGGCAGACCAGCGGCAGCCGGGCGCCGGCCCGCGCACCGGCCGGGCCGACCGGGCGGTCGGCCCAGTCGGCCAGCGCGGCCGCGGTGTCCTGGGTCTTGACGGCCAGCAGCAGGACGTCGCCCTCGCGCAGCTCGACCTCCTGCGGACCGGCGGCCACCGGGATCCGGGCGGTGTCCGCCCCCGCCGGGCCGTGCACGGTCAGCCCGTGCTCGCGCAGCGCCGCGCCGTGCTCGCCGCGCGCGACCAGGACCACCTGCCGCCCGGCCCGGTGCAGCCGCGCGCCGACCACGCCGCCGACCGCCCCGGCGCCGATCACGATGTACCGCTCGTCCATCGACTCCTACTCCTCCCAGCTGATCCCGTTCGCGTACCACGCGGCCAACTCATCGGCGTTGGCGGCGATTTCGGCCGCGTCCCGGCCAATGATCACATAGCCGCCGAGGTAGTCCCCGGACTTCTCGCCGCCGTGGTAGCGGTGTCCGACCGTGCCCTTGATCCGCTCCTCGACCACGAAGGACGGCGGGTCCTGCGGCAGCCCGGTCAGCCGGCCCTGCCCGGGGTAGAACAGCACCCAGCCGCCGGAGCCGCCCGGCGGCACGGCCCGCAGCTCCTCGGCCCGGGGGATCCGCTCGCCGAGCTGGGCGGCGAACCAGCGCTGGTCCAGGTCGAAGCCGGTGGCGGCGCGGATCGCCCCGGTGGTGCGGGCCCCGCCGGTCCGGCTGGCGACCTCGCAGAGCACCAGGCGGTCGTCGGGGGTGAGGAAGACCTCCAGGTGGAAGTTGGTGCAGTCCGGCGTCGGGAGCACCGCCAGCACCGTCTCGGCGTACTCGATCAGGCGCTCCACCAGCGGCTCGCCGCGGTTCATCTGGGCCGAGCCGAGGTAGCCGCCGGAGTGGAAGGTGAGGCAGTCGTTGAGGTAGTGCGAGACGAACACGGCGACCAACCGGCCCTCGGTGACCAGGCCGTCGACGACGTACATCCGGCCGTCGACGAAGCGCTCCACCTCGGCGTGCTCGGGCAGGCCCCCGGCGAGCAGTTCGGTGAGGTCGGCCTCGTCGCGCAGCACCACGGTGCCCTTGGAGCCGGAGCCCAGGGCGGGCTTCACCACCACCGGGTAGCCGTGCTCGCGGAGGAAGCCGAACAGGTCGAGGGCGACCCGCACCGGCGCGAACTCCGGTACGTCCAGGCCCTTCTCGCGCAGCATCGTCTTCATCAGGACCTTGTCGCGGAAGGCCAGGGCGCTGTCCCAGTGCTGGCCGGGCAGGCCGAGCAGCTCGCGCAGCCGGGCGGCCCGCAGCACGTCCCGCTCGCCGCGGGCGATCACCGCGGCGAAGTCCTGGTCGGCCAACTCCATGGCCACCCGCTCCAGTTCACTGCCGCCGTGGTAGCCGGAGATCGACCGGGCGGCCGGCAGGTGGGCGTACTGCGGGTACTTCTCCTCGGAGACCAGCAGGGTCAGCCGGACGCCGAGTTCGGCCGCCCAGACGTCGTACGGGGTGTCGGCGTGGTCGCTGTCCACCAGCACCAGGGCGTGCGGGGCGGTCGCCCCGGTGGCCGGCTGCTGCGGCGGTCGTGCTTCCGTCTCCATTGCTCCTCCAGTCGGATGGTGGGCGGGGGCCGGCTCCCGGCCGGGGTCAACTCCCGACGGGGTCAACTCCCGCGCCGAGGTCAACTCCCGCGCCGGGGTCAGCTCCTGGCCAGGGCGGGCTGGTCCACCGGCTGCATCACGCCGTGCAGGTGGACCAGGCTGTCGCCCGGCGCGCCCCGGCGGACCTCCGTGACGGCGGCCGTGACCACGTGGTGGTCGCCCAGGGTGCGGACGTCGTGCCGGGTGCAGACCAGCCAGCTCAGGCAGCCGTCGAGCAGCGGGACCTGGTGCGGCCCGGGGTGCCAGCGGGTGTCCGGGCCGAAGCGGTCGGCGCCCGGGGTGGCGAACAGCCGGGCCAGCTCCTGCTGGTGGGCACCGAGGATCTGGACGCCGAACCACTCGCTGTCCCGGACCCGCGGCCAGGTGCTGGACGTCTCCGCCAGGGCGAAGGAGACCAGGGCCGGGCTGGCGCTGACCGAGGTGAAGGAGGTGATCGTCACCCCGACCGGCCCGGGCGCGGTGAGCACCGCGATCCCGGCCGCGTGCGGGCGCAGCGCGGCGCGCAGTTCCTTGGCGTCGACGCTCACTCGGCGGCCCCCGGGCCGGGGGCCGGGGCGGCGCCGACCAGCCGGTCCGGGCGGGCCGCGATGGTGGCCAGGGTGCGGGCCGGCGGGCCGGTCTCGGCGGGCGCGGTCCGGATCGCGATCCGGGCGGCGAGGGCGCTCGCCCGCTCGGCCGCGTCCCGGCCGTCCCGGCCGCGGGCCAGCACCAGGCCGCAGCGGTCGTAGGACCAGGCGATCGGCACCACGGTGTCGCCCGGGGCGACGCTCACCGAGGCGTCGACGACCGCCGGGTCGGCGAGCACCCCGTCCAGGCCCTCGACCGAGGCGACCACGCCGGGTTCGGCGGTCAGGAAGCGGATCGAGGCGCCGCAGGACGGCTCCCCGGGCCGGACCGGGTCGGTGCGCCCGGCGTACCAGAGGAAGGCCAGGGCGTCGGTGTCGATCCCGTAGACCTCCTTCACCAGGTCGGTGATCCGGTCCCCGCCGCGCCGGCTGTGCGACTCGACCAGCCGGGGGCCCTGTTCGGTGAGGATCACCTCGGTGTGCGCGGGGCCGTCGGCCAGGCCGACGGTGTCGAGCATCGCGAAGACCAGGTCCTCGACCCGGCGGGCGGTGGCGTCCTCCAGCGGGGCGGGCTGGGTGTGGCCGACCTCGACGAAGGAGGCGAGCTTCTCCTTGGCCGTGAAGGCGAGCACCACGTGCCGGCCGGCGTAGCTGAAGGTCTCCACGCTGATCTCGGTGCCCGACAGGAACTGCTCCATCAGGAAGGAGTGCAGTCCGAAGCCGGCCGCCCAGGCGCCCGCCTCGTCGACGGCGGCGAGGTCCTCGACGAAGCGCACCCCGAGGCTGCCGGAGCCGTAGCGCGGCTTGATCACGGTCGGGCCGTGCTCGGCCACGAAGGCGCGGATGTCCTCGGTGCCGTGCCCGATCCGGGCCGCGACGGCGTCCACGCCGCGCTCGGCGAGCAGGGTGCGGAAGGCCAGCTTGTCCTGGAGCACCTGGACGAGGTCCAGCCCGTTGCCGGGCAGGCCGAGCCGGGTGGTCGCGGCGGCGGCCGGCTCCAGGCCGTCCTCGATGATCGAGACCACCCGGACCAGCGGGCGGGACCGGTGCACGGTGGCGAGCAGTTCGGCGACGGCGGCGGGCTCCCGGTAGTCCGTCAGGTAGGCCTCGGCGACGTGCGCCAGGCCGGCCGGGTCCAGCTCCTGCGGCCCGTACACCCAGACGATCTCGAAGCCCGCGGCGCGCACCTTGCGCAGGGTGGCGGGGGTGCCGCCGATCACGGCGATCCGCGGCGCGGGCGCGCCCTCGGCGGGGCTGGTGCGCTCGCTCATGACCGCAGCTCCCGTCCGGCCTCGGACTCCAGCCAGCGGACCAGCTCGACGTTGTCGGCCTGCTCCGGCAGCTTCTCCCGGGCGTCCTCCCAGAGCGCCCGGCAGGCCCGGCCCAGGTCGGAGCGGCCGCCGGCGTCCGCCAGCAGCCGGTCGGCGATCCGCAGGTCCTTGAGCATCAGCCGCAGGGCGAAGCCGGAGTCGAAGGTGCCGGTCAGCACGTGCGCCGGGAACTTGGTCTCGGAGGCGTGGTTGCGGCCGGTGGAGGCGTTCACCACCTCCAGCATGACGGCCGGTTCGAGGCCGAACGCCTGCCCCGCGAGCAGGACTTCGGCGGTGGCGGCGAGGCTGACCGAGGACAGCAGGTTGTTCAGCGCCTTCAACGCGTGGCCGGCGCCGGACGGGCCGACCCGGTACACCCGGCCGAGGGCGGTGAGCGCCGGCTCGGCCAGGTCGAGGGCCTGCGGGTCGCCGGCCGCCATCAGGGTCAGCTCGCCGCCGCGGGCCGCCGCCGGGCTGCCGGAGACCGGGGCGTCCACCACGTGCACGCCGTACCGGGCGGCCAGTTCGCGCAGTTCCCGGGTGTCGGCCGGGTCGCTGGAGCCGGTGTCGACCAGCACCGAGCCGGCCGCCATGGCCGGCAGCAGCTGCTCGGCGACGGCCCGGACGGCGGCGCCGTCCGGCAGCATGGTGACCACGACCGGCGCGGCCAGGCCGGCGGGCGCGGCCGCGGCGGTGATGCCGCTCTGCTCGGCCGCCCGTTCGGCGGCGGCGGCGTCCAGGTCGAAGGCCGCCACCTCGAAACCGGCCTCGGCCAGGCGCCGGCACATGCCGCCGCCCATCGTCCCGAGTCCGGCGAATCCGATCCGCATGGTCGGTCTCCCTACGTTCGCATCCATCACGTTGTCGTCAATTCGGTTTCCCGGGCCGGGAGTTTGGCGTGCCCGGCGAGCGCGACCCGCTCCGCCGCGGCGCCGGTCAGCGCGAACACCGCGGCCGCGCCGATCCAGCCGACCGCGCCGGAGCCGAGCAGCAGCCCGGTGACCACCACCGGTCCGAGCACCCGCTGGCCGGCCAGGCCGAGGCCGAACACGGCCAGGTAGCGGCCGCGCGCCTCGGGCGGGGCGAGCTCGATGGACAGGCTCCAGGTGGCCGAGGTGCTGACCACCTCGCCCACCGACAGCGCCACGATCGCCAGCACCAGCATCAGGACGGACGCCGCGCCGTGCACCGCGCCCGCCGCGGCGAAGCACAGGCTGCAGGCGGCCAGCGCGATCCCGCCCCACAGCAGCATCCGGCTGCTGCGCCGCACCTCGTCGGCGAGCCGGCTCACCGGCAGCTGGGCGACCACCACCAGGACGGTGTTGAGCGCGTACAGCACCGACACGGTGGCGTGCGGGGCGGTGGTGTGGTCCAGCACCCAGACCGGCATCGCCACCAGCAGCAGCACGTCGAAGAAGGACAACAGGAAGTTCAGGCCGGTCAGCGCCAGGTAGTGGCGGTCCGGCAGGGCCCGGGGGCCGCCGCCGACGGGGGTGGCGGCGGCGGCCGGTCGGGGCGGGGCGGGCACCCGCAGGACCAGGACGGCGCCGCCCAGGAACGCCGCGGTGATCAGCACCATGGTGATCCGGTACGCCTCGACGGTGTCGAGGGTGAGCGTCACCCCGCCGGCCATGGCGCCGAGCCCCAGGCCGATGTTGCGCACCACGTTGACCAGGCCGAGCAGCCGGCTGCGGTCGCGCTGCTGCGGCAGCGCGGCCGCGACCAGGGCCTGGAGCACCGGCGGGCCGGCCCGGTCGAAGGCCACCGAGAAGAGGGTGACCAGCAGGTACTGCCAGAGGTCCGTCACGAACGCGAAGGCGAGGAAGCAGAGTCCGCGCCCCGCGTACACGGTGGCGAGCACCCGCCGGGCGCCGTGCCGGTCGGCGAGCACCCCGGCCAGCAGCGAGCCGGCCAGGGCGGCGGCGCCGGCCACCGCGAGGCCGGTCGCCACCTGGTTGGCGGACAGCCCGACGTGCCGGGTGAACCAGGCGATCGAGCTGGCCGTGAACAGGCCGATGCCCAGGGACTGGACGAGTGCGGCCAGGGCCAGTCGGCGCCCTTCGGCGGAGAGCTCCCGCAGACCGACCGGCCGCCGCATCACTCGACCCCGAAGTCGAAGTCGACCAGTTCGGTCAGCTCCATCTCGCGCACGATCCGGCGGATGCCGGAGAAGTCGCGCACCAGCAGGTTGCTGCCCGCGGCCCGCCGGCAGTCCTCGACGATCTCGTCGGCCTTCTCGAACCCGGCGTGCTTGAGGATGCCGGGCCAGACCGCGAAGTCCTGGGCGACGAAGGCGTTCAGGGCCTCGGGCAGGGCGCCGACGAAGGCCCGCTGCTGCTCCTTGTTCAGGTGGGTGTAGAGGCCCTTGGCGACCTCGACCATCACGGAGGAGTGGGCGGACTCGTCGCGGGCGTGCAGCCGGGGCACCAGCGCGTGCAGCGGCTGGACGGTCTCGTCCCGGGAGAGCAGCTCCAGGTAGGCGTTGACGCTGATCTCCGAGACGGTCGTCCAGACCAGCTTGAGGAGGTCGCGCTCCCACTTCTCGGAGACCTTGGCCTCGGCCTCCAGCAGCCGCCGGTAGGTGACGGTGTGCGGGTAGGCCGGCTCGGCGGTCACCTCGCGCAGCTCCCGGGTGCGCTGCATGGCGACCATGTGCATGTAGGTGTGCCACACCTCGTCGACGTGGGTCTGCTGCACCGCCCGCTTGGTGTGCACGCCGTCGGCGCCGGGGAAGACGCCGTGCATGATCATCGCGAAGGTCGGGTTGGCGACGTACTCCTCGGCCGCGATGACCCGCTCGTTGTAGACCAGCCAGGCCAGCGTCTGCACGGTCCGCCGCTGCTCCGGGGTGGCGGCCAGCCAGAGCGGGTGCTCGGCGAAGGGCAGCAGCCGCTCGGGGTAGTCGGGCAGCGCGGCGTCGTACTCCGCGGGGTCGGGGTCGGTGATCCGGTCCAGGTCGGTGCGGACGGTGGCGCGGCGCGGCCAGGACGCGGCGAGCCGGCGCAGCACCGTCTCGTCGATGCCGTGGGCGTGGTCGTCGGGCCCGTCCGCGGCCTCCGGGGCGCCGGGGGTGTCGAGGTCGTGCAGCAGATCGGTCATCGGTCCTCCTCCTTGCGGGACACCGCGTCGATGACGTCGGCGAGCAGCGTGATGCCGTGCGTCAGCCGGTCCTCGGCGAGCACGATCGGCGGCATGATCTTGAGCACCTGGCCGCGCGCACCGGTGGTCTCCACCAGCAGCCCGGCGGCGAACGCGGCGCGCGAGACCTTGTCCGCGAGGGCGGGGTCGGTGAAGCCGAGGCCGCGGATCAGGCCCCGGCCGCGCGGGGTGCAGCCGAGCGCGGCGAAGCGCCGGGCGAGGTCGGCCAGCAGGCCGTCCAGCACCTTCACCCGGGCGGCCAGGCCCTCGGTGAACGCCGGGTCGGCCCAGTGGTCCAGGACGGCGGCGGCGGTGACGAAGGCCAGGTTGTTGCCGCGGAAGGTGCCGCTGTGCTCGCCCGGGCCGAGCTGGTCCAGCTCCGGCTTGACCAGCACCAGCGCCATCGGCAGCCCGTAGCCGCTGATCGACTTGGACAGGCACACCAGGTCCGGGGTGATGCCGGACTCCTCGAAGCTGAAGAAGGTGCCGGTCCGGCCGCAGCCGGCCTGGATGTCGTCGACGATCAGCAGGATGTCCCGCTCCCGGGCGACCTGCGCCAGCCGGCGCAGCCACTCGGGGGTCGCGGTGGCCAGGCCGCCCTCGCCCTGCACGGTCTCCACCACGAAGGCCGCGGGCTTGTCCATGCCGCTGCCCGGGTCGTCCAGCATCCGGGTCAGGTAGTCGATGGTGTCGACGCCCTCGCCGGCGAAGCCCTCGTACGGCATCCGCACCACGTTGCCCAGCGGGACGCCGGCCGCGTCGCGCTTGAAGGCGGTGGCGGAGGCGGCGAGCGCGCCGAGCGAGAGGCCGTGGAAGCCGCCGGTGAAGGCGACGATGTCGGTGCGGCCGGTGACCCGGCGGGCCGTCTTGAACGCGGACTCGATCGCGTTGGTGCCGGTCGGGCCGGTGAACTGGACCCGGTAGGAGAGGCCGCGCGGGGCCAGCACGACCTCCTGGAAGCGCTCCAGGAAGCGGCGCTTGGCGCCGGTGTGCAGGTCCAGCCCGTGCACCGGGCCGTCCGCGAGCAGGTAGTCCACCAGTGCCTGGCGGGCGTCGGCCGGGTTGTGACCGTAGTTCAGCGCGCCGGCACCGGACAGGAAGTCCAGGTACTCGCGGCCGTCCTCGTCCCACATCCGGTGCCCGCTGGCCCGGGTGAAGACCGCCGGGAAGCGCCGGCAGTAGGTGCGGATCGCGGACTCCAGCTGGTCGAAGACCTCGGTGCCGGAGGAGGGGCCGGTGGGCAGGGTGGTGGTCGTCATCGGGCGCTCCAGGGCTCGGTCGCGGAGATCCGCTCGGTCTCCTCGGGGGTCAGGACGGTGCGCGGCGACAGCGGGAAGCTGCCGTCCAGGGTGAGCCCGATCAGCTCGCGCAGGCGGTCCGCGATCAGGTCCGGGGTGTAGCGGGTCGGGGCCTCGGCGGCCTCGATCACCGCGGTCGGCGGGAAGAACCGGCCGCCGCGGGCCGGGCGGACCACCGCGTCCCAGACGTTGAGGCTCTGTCCGCCCCACTCGGCCCGGCCGCTGAACACCGAGTACAGCGGGATGCCGGCGGCGTGCGGGCGGCTCAGCGCCCGGTTGACGGGCTCGCTGACCATCTCGACGATCAGGCCGGCCGCGCCCGCGTCCCGCACCCGGCGGGCCTGGGCGAACATCCGCTCCGCGTCCTCGACGCTGTCGCCGTGCCGGCTCAGCTCGCCGCGCTGCGGGGTGTAGCCGAGGTGGCCGAGGGTGGTGCCGCCGGTCCGCGCGAGCGCCTCCAGGCAGTCGAGGTCGCCGTCGCCGGCCAGCTCGACCTTCACCGCGTCGGCGCCCGCCGCCCGGAACCGCTCGCCGGCGGCGAGGGCGGCCGCGGGGCTCGCGGTCGCGCCGTCCGGCAGGTCGGCCAGCAGGAAGGGCCGGCGGTGGGCCGGGAAGTGCGCGTCGATCGCCTCGCGCACCTCGGCGACCAGCCCGGTCAGGGTGGCCATCGCCCACTCGCGCTCGGCGTCGTCGGCCAGCGCGGTGCTCGGGCGGCCCAGGTGGGTCATGAAGTAGGAGTCGCCGACCATCACGCACTCCAGCGGGCAGTCGGCCAGTTCGGGCGCCTCCAGCGCCCGGGCCAGGCCCTCCACCTCGTAGCCCCGGTAGGCGTTGACCTTGAGGCCGACGCGCGACGGCGCGTCGTAGCGGCGCAGGAACGGAGCCAGGCCGGAATGCTCCAGGACCACCGTGTCAGTGCTCATCGATGCCCTCCCCGTAGATCTTGTTGATGCGGTCGATCGCCTCCGCCACCAGCGGCGGCGTGGCGGCGGTGAAGCAGAGCCGGGCCCAGTCGGCGCAGTGGGCGCCGAACACCCGGCCGGGGGCCAGTCCCACGCCCAGTTCGGCGCAGCGGCGGACGAAGCGTTCGCCGTCGCCGTAGGCGGCCAGGTCGAGGAAGGTGTACAGCCCGCCGGAGACCGCGGTGTGCGGGACCTCCAGCTTGGAGTCCGCGAGCCACCAGGCCGCGGCGGCCCGGTCGCGGCGGCGGGTGAGCTCCTCGGCCGGGGTGCGCAGCGCCTCGTACGCGGCGAACTGGGCCGCGGTGGAGACCGAGTAGAGCGAGTGCAGGGACCACTTGGTGAGCGCCTCGGCCAGGCCGGGCGGCGAGACCAGGAAGCCCACCCGGGCGCCCGGCATCGCGTAGGTCTTGCTGCAGCTGTACACCGAGAAGGTGCGCTCGGCGGCCCGCCCGACGGTGGCCGGGTCGACGAAGCCGGTCCGGGTGAAGTCGTAGTTCTCGTAGGCGTTGTCGGCGATCAGCCACAGGTCGTGCCGCTCGGCCAGCTCGGTGAGCGCCGCCAGCTGGGCCTCGCTGAGCCGGTAGCCGGTCGGGTTGTTGGGGTTGTTGAAGTAGATCGCCCGGGTGCGGTCGGTCACCGCCCGCTCGATCACCGACAGGAAGTCGAAGTCGGCGTCGGCGCTGAGCTCCAGGAAGACCGGCACCTCGCGCGGCACCCCGCCGGCCGCCCACACCAGGCCGGTGGCGAACAGCCACTGCGGGGACAGCACCAACACCTCGTCGCCCTGGCCCAGGATCGCGTGCAGCAGCACCGAGATGGCGTGGGTGCCGCCGTTGCCGACCAGCACCTGCGCGGGCTCGACCGGGCTGCCGCGGCGGGCCGCCAGGTGCTCGGCGAAGGCCTCGCGCAGCTGTCGGACGCCGCCGGGCGGGGCGTGCTGGTGGGCGGCGGTGGCGAACTCCTCGGCGTTCCACGGCCGGGGGCGGGCGCAGGGCTCGAAGACCGTCTTGCCCTGGTGCAGGCCGATCGGGGCCAGGTCGCCGCTGCGGCTGAGCAGTTCCTCGACCTGGACCAGGGGCGAGGGGGGAATCTCTCTGAGGTCTCGTGCCAGTGACGGCATGCTCGGATGCTCCTCGGGTTCTCGGATGACGTGCGAGCTGTTCAGACGTTCTCGGCGCGGGCGGCGGCGCCGTGGGCGGGGCGGTCCAGGCCGAGGTTCTCGCGCAGCGTGGTGCCCTCGTACTCGGTGCGGAACAGGCCGCGGCGCTGGAGTTCGGGGACGACGAGGTCGGCGAAGTCGGTCAGGCCGTCCGGCAGCACCGGCGGCATCACGTTGTAGCCGTCGGCCGCGCCGCCGGTGAACCACTCCTCCATCGCGTCCGCGATCTCCTCCGGGGTGCCGATCAGCACCCGGTGGCCGCGGCCGCCGGAGACGGACTGGTAGAGCTGCTTGATGGTCAGCCCCTCGCGCCGCGCCTTGTCGTAGACCAGCCGCTGCCGGCTGGTGCTGCCCTGGGTCTCGGGCAGTTCGGGCAGCGGGCCGTCCACCGGGCTGCCGGAGACGTCGACGTCGCCGAGCAGCTGGGTGAGCAGGCCGAACCCGACCACCGGGTCGACGAGTTCCTGAAGTACGGCGTACTTGTCCTCGGCCTCGGCGCGGGTGCGGCCGACCACCGGGAACAGCCCCGGCATGATCTTCACCTGCTCCGGGTCGCGCCCGTGCGCCCGGACCTGCTCGCCCATCGCCCGGTAGAAGGCCTGCCCCTCCTCCAGGGTCTGGCTGGCGGTGAAGATCACCTCGGCCCACCGGGCCGCGAAGTCCTGGCCGTCGGCGGAGGCGCCGGCCTGGATCAGCACCGGGTAGCCCTGCGGCGGGCGGGCCACGTTGAGCGGGCCGGCGACCGAGAAGTGCTCGCCCTTGTGGCCGAGGACGTGCAGCTTCTCGGGCCGGAAGAACTGCCCGCCGTCCTTGTCGAAGAGGAAGGCGTCGTCCTCCCAGCTGTCCCACAGCCCGGTGACCACCTCCATGAACTCGCGGGCCCGGTGGTAGCGGGCGCCGTGGTCCGGCTGGGAGTCCCGGTTGAAGTTGCGGGCCTCGGCGTCGGTCACCGAGGTGACGATGTTCCAGGCCGCCCGGCCCGCGCTCAGGTGGTCGATCGAGGCGAACTTGCGGGCCAGGTGGAACGGCTCGTTGTAGGTGGTCGAGGCGGTCGCGGCCAGGCCGATCCGCTCGGTGTGCACCGAGAGCGCGGACAGCAGGGTGATCGGGTCGAACTGCAGGAACCGTCCCCAGCGGCTGAGTTCGTCGGCGTCCTGGTACGGCGTGCGGATGCCGACGCCGTCCGCGACGAAGAACATGTCGAACTTGGCCCGCTCGGCCGTGCGCACCAGGTCCCGGTAGTGGCCGAAGTCCAGGCCGCCGTCGGCCCGCGCCGCCGGGTGCCGCCAGGAGGCGACGTGGTACCCGGGGACGAGCATGAACGCCCCCAGCTTCATCATCCGGCGTGTCCCGCCCATGACCTTTTCCTCCCTGTCCGTTGACGATCGGTCCCGACCCCGCGGGTCGTTCACTCGCCCGTCGTTCACTCGCCGGTCGTTCACTCGCCGGGGGCGAACTCCGGCCCGGTCACACCCCAGTGGGTGTCGTCGGTGACCGGCGCGCCCCAGTGGGTGTCGTCCGCGACCGGCACCGGTGCACCCCAGTGGGTGTCGGCCGAGGAGTGCGCCATGCCCCAGTGGGTGTCGTCGACCGACCCGCTGCCCGGGCCGGCGACCGCCAGGACCACCCCGACCGCCATCGCGCCGGCCGCCAGGCCGAGCACGGTGCGGATCATGATCCGGGTCTTCGTCATTGCGCTCTCCCCCATGTGCTGTTCGCTGTGCTGTCGTGCGCCTTCGCCCGGCCCGGGGTGTGGTCCCGGTCCGGTTCCGCCGGGCGGCCCCGGCTGGGACCAGTCCAGACCGGTGCGCTTTCCAACCACCTTTCACGGGGCCTCCGCCGCGGCCCGAGTGTCGAAAGGCGATCAGAAGGACTCCAGAAGGGGGTTGCGCTCACGGCCCCCGGGACGGCGGTTCCGCGTGAGCCTCCGGGCGGGGCCTTCGGACGGGCTTCCGGCCGGGCTCGCGGACGGGAACGCGCGTGCGGGAACGCCGAAGGGCCGCCCCCGCCGGATGGCGGAGGCGGCCCTCGGGGCCTGTCTCTTGGATCTTGGTACGGGCGGCCGGGTATCAGGCCTTGACGCGCAGGACGAGCTTGCCGGTGGAGCCGCGGGCCTCCAGGATCTCGTGCGCCTTGACGGCCTCCTCCAGGGCGAGTTCGGTGGTCTCGATCCGGACGGCGCCGGTGGCGAGCTGGCGGGCGGCCTCCACCAGGTGGCCGTGGACCAGGTCGGGCTGCTGGTCGGCGAGGCCGCCGATGTTGTAGCCGGCCACCGTCTTGGCGGTGTACCACATCTGGTTGGCCTCGTAGGTGTGGTCCTGCTGCGAGGCGTTGCCGAAGACCACGTGGCGGCCGAGCGGGGCCAGCAGGTCCAGGGCCTTGGCGCGCAGCGGGCCGCCGATGGAGTCCAGCAGGATGTCGACGCCGCGGCCGCCGGTCACCTCGGCGAGGCGCTCCTCCAGCTCGTCGTAGGTGAACACCTCGTCGTAGCCGAACTTCTCCTTGGCGAACGCGGCCTTGTCGGCGGTGCTCACCGCGCCGTAGACGGCGCCGGCGCCCAGGTTGCGGGCGATCTGCGCGGCGCCGCTGCCCACGCCGCCGGCGCCGGCCAGCACCAGGACGCTCTCGCCCTCGCGGACCCGGGCCACGTCGTGCAGGATCGCCCAGGAGACCGGCAGGTTGCAGGGGAAGGCGGCCGCGACCGGGCCGGGGATGGCGTCCAGCTCGCCGTCGAGGGCGACGGTCAGCCGCTCGCGGGCCACCGCGACCTCGGCGTAGCCGCCGCCGGCCAGGGTGATCGCGGAGACCCGCTGGCCGGGGCGCAGGGTGGTGACGCCCTCGCCGACGGCGCGGACGGTCCCGGTGACCTCCAGGCCGGGGACGTGCGGGGTGCCGGGCTGGAACTGGCCGCGGCGGAACATCACCTCGGCGAAGTTGACGCCCGCGTACTCCACGTCGATCGACACCTCGCCCGCACCGGGCTCGGGGATCTCCACCTCGACGAGGGTCAGGACCTCGGGGCCGCCGTAGCTGTCGAAACGAATGGCGCGCATGGGAATGCCTCCTGGCTGCTGTGCTGTCGAACTGCTGCTGCTACTGGTCTGCCGGCGCCGCGGCGAGCCGCGTGGACCGCGGCGCACCGCGTGAACTGCCGGGTACTGCGTGAACTTCCGCTCACGGCGGGGTACTTCGGTGGACCGGACCGGTCCGCTTCGAGCCGCTTCGCGCCCTAGCGGGGCGCGTCGAGCCGCCGAACAGCGGACCGGGTCGGTCGGGGGGGGGGCGCCCCCCGCCGGGTGGGGGTCCCGGCCGGA
>NZ_JBHYGR010000017.1:23028-36355 GCF_042738155.1 Kitasatospora sp. NPDC059088
CCGCGTCTTTTTTTTATAATCGACAGTCCACTGGTATATGCAGTTGATTTGTGGTCGGCAGCGTCGGATGTTTATACGAGACAGGTGGGGGGGCGCCCACCCGGGCCGGGGGGACCCGGGCGGGCGCCGGGGGGGTGGGACGGTCGGTCGGTCAGTGCTGCGCCGCGCCGTGGCCGAGGCCGGGCAGCCGGCTCCAGCCCCCGCGGTCGGCGTGCTCGGTCAGCACCGGGTCGTCGCCCACCACCGTGGGGTGGCCGACGAGTCGGAGCAGGTCGAGGTCGGAGGAGTGGTCGCCGTAGGCGTGGCACTCCCGCGGGTCGAAGCCGCCCCGGTCGAGCAGCTCGCGGGCGGCGACGGCCTTGGCCGCGCCGATCATCGGCCGCTCCAGTTCACCGGTGAGGATCCCGTCGGCCACCAGCGGGCGGCTGCACAGGACGGTGCCGGCGTCGACGTACCGGGCGATCGGGTCCAGGCAGCCGGGGAAGGACCCGGAGACCAGGACGGTGTGGTGGCCCTGCTCGGTGTGCCGGCGGAAGGCGGCCAGGGCGGGGGCGTGGAAGAGCTCCCCCTCCCCGGTCCGCTGCCGGAACCACTGCTCGCCCTGCTCGGCGAGGTCGGCCTCCCGCACGCCGGTGAACAGCCGGTAGTACGCCCGGTTGACCTCCTCGCGCGGCACGCCGCCGTCCGCCAGCCGGCGGAGGGCGCCGTGGTCCCGCGCGTAGTCGGACTCCGGGCGGCCCTCGACCCGGTACCGGAAGGCCAGGAAGTCGAACATGCTCTTGACGTTGATCAAGGTCTCGTCGACGTCGAAGAAGGCCGCGGGGCCGGTCGGGCGGGTCACTGGGTGCTCCTGGGGTTCGTCATGGCGTCCGGGGTCCGTCCGGGATGAGTCCGCGGCCGGTCGGGCCGGGTGGGGTGGGTCAGCGCGAGCCGGCGACGACCAGCTCGCCCTCCCGCTCCTGCTCGGTGCGGGCGAGGCGGACCTGCTCGACGGTGCGGGCCGCGCGCTTGCCCTCCTTCTGCGAGATGACGTCGCTCTCGAAGGCGGTGAACTCGACCCGGGACAGCGAGGCGCGGGCGCCGCCCTGGTGGACGGCGATCTCGACGCCGAAGGACAGCCGCTCGGGGTTGTCGATGCTCGCGCTGAGGATCTCGTAGTCGACGGTGGCGTCCAGCGGGAACAGGAAGTTCTCGAAGTCCGTGTCGAAGCTCTTGATCACGTAGTAGTACTGCCGCTCCGGCCAGGCCGAGGCGTAGAACCGCTCGGTGACGGCCAGGAACATCTGCCGCGCCGCCTCGATGATGATCATGCCCTGGATGTGCTGGCCGGTGGTGTGGTCCAGGAGCAGTTCGTTGTCGTTGTCCAGTCTCAGGTCCGCCTGGTAGCGCAGCGCGTCGATCTGGCGCAGGCCGGCGATCAGGACGTTCTGCTCGCGGTGCTTGTGCGCCTCGTCCCGGTAGGCCAGGCTCGGCTGCAGCCCGGGCACCGAGATGCGCTCGGCCGCACCGTAGCGGGTGATCTCGCGGGCCACCCAGTCCCATTCGTACGAGCTCATGCCCTGACCGTTGATCAGCGTCAGGCGGAGCTCGGGGTCACTGTAGCGCCCCGCCCGCAGCTCCTTGACGAACCCACCCGCGGTGGCCACTCCGTCGTTCGTGGCCAGAGCGCCGAAGCGGTCGCCGACCAGGTACAGAACCTCGGTCCGATGCGTCATGTCAATGCCCCCATCACATGAAGTGCGCGTGGCGCGCGTCTCTGAACAGGCAAAAGGCTGAATTGCAGCCCTCTCCCGCCTTCCTGACGGGAGGCCAGCTGCCCAGGACAGTATCAGCATTCGTAGACAGCTTACGACCCTGTCTCATATCAAGACTTCCTCAAGAATCCCGATGCAAGGTCAACCGACCGCCTTGACGGCCGCCACGGCGAACCTATAGCGTCCTCTGCCATGAGTAAGAACCCTGATACCGACCAGGGTTCTTGCTGCTAATCGAACTCATCGACACCTTCGACATCGGAGTCCTCGACCCATGAAGAGCTACCCACGCACCACGCTCGCCGCGGTGTGCATCGCCGGCGGGCTGCTCCCCGCCTCGCTCACCGGCGCCTCGGTGGCCCTGCCGAAGATCGCCACCGACCTGGGCGCGGGCCTCGGACCGCTCCAGTGGGTGGTCAACGGCTACAACCTGACCTTCGCCAGCTTCATGCTCGCCTGCGGCGCCATCGCCGACCTGGTCGGCCGCCGCAGAATGCTGGGCATCGGCATCACGCTCTTCGGCCTCTGCTCCCTGGTCAGCGGCCTGAGCAGCAACATCTACCTGCTGGACGGCGCCCGCCTGCTGGCCGGCGCGGCCGCCGCCGCGGTGCTCACCGCCGGCAGCGCGGTGCTCGCCACCACCTTCTCCGGGCCCGCCCAGGCCAAGGCCTTCGGCGTCCTCGGGTCCTCCTTCGGCGTCGGACTCGCCCTCGGCCCCTCCACCTCCGGCCTGCTGGTCTCCTCCTTCGGCTGGCGCTCGGTCTTCCTGCTGCACGCGGCGATCGACCTGGCCCTGCTGCTGGCCCTGCCGCGGATCACCGAGTCCCGTGACCCGGGCGCCCGCGGCGTCGACTGGGGCGGCACCGTCACCTTCACCACCAGCCTCGCGCTGGTCACCCTCGCCATGGTCGAGGGCCCCCAGCAGGGCTGGACCAGCCCCGTCGTGCTCGGCCTGCTGGCCGGCTTCGTGCTGCTGCTCGCGCTCTTCGTGATCGTCGAACTGCGCCAGGAGCGCCCGATGTTCGACATCTCCCTGTTCACCCAGGGCCGCTTCGTCGCGATCTGCTTCGTCCCCGTCGCGCTCGCCTTCGGCTTCGTCTGCCTGCTGGTCTTCCTGCCCTCCTACTTCATGGGCGCCAACCGGTTCAGCAGCTCCGAGGCCGGCGCCGTGATGCTGCTGCTCACCGCCCCCGTGCTGGTCTTCCCGATCATCGCCGGTCGCCTCGCCCAGAAGATCTCGGTCCGCACCCTGCTGGCCGTCAGCCTGCTGCTGGTCGCCGGCGGCGCCGCCTGGCTCACCACCATCCACCCGGGCATCGGCGTGGCCGGCCTGATCGGTCCGTTCCTGATCATCGGCACCGGCGTCGGCATCTCCTTCGGCCTGCTGGACGGCGCCGCGATCGGCTCCGTCCCGCCGGAGCGGGCCGGCATGGCCGCGGGCATGTTCAACACCATGCGCCTGGCCAGCGAGGCGATCGCCATCGCCGGCATGGGCTCCGTCCTGGTCAGCCTGGTCAGCTCCAACGTCTCCGAGAACCTCGACTCCTACGGCAGCGGCTTCACCGGCAACCCGGACGGCCTCGCCGCCAAGGTCGCCCAGGGCAACCTGGCCGACCCGGAGTCCGGTGTCGCCGAGGCCGGCCGCCAGGCCTTCCACACCTTCCTCGCCGACGGCTACACCGACGCGCTGCGCACCGTGCTGTGGATCCTGGCCGGCGTGGCCGCCCTCAGCGCCCCGCTGATCGCCGTGATGCTCCGTGACCGCAAGGCCGCCGCCTCCGCGGTGACCGCCCCGGAGGCCGAGCAGGCCCCGGAGCCGGTCGGCGCCGGGCGCTGACGCCCGCCTCGACCGGCCTGACGGCCAGACCCGAGCGACCGGTCCGGGAGGGGCGCGGTGAACCCGCCGCCCCGCCCGGACCGCTCCGCCTCCGTACCTCCCGCACCTCCGCCACCCGCTGCACCCGCTGCCGCCCGCCGCACCCCCGAACCACCGCGAAGGAAGAGATCATGCACAGCCGCCAGCTCGGCCCCACCGGCCTCGACGTCGGAGCCATCGGCCTCGGCTGCATGGGGATGACCGACTTCTACACCACCGGCGGCTACGACGAGGCCGCCTCGGTCGAGGTCGTCCACCACGCCCTCGACCAGGGCATGAACCTGATCGACACCGCGGACGTCTACGGCCCGCACAGCAACGAGGAGTTGCTCGGCCGGGCACTGGCCGGCCGCCGGGAGCGGGCCGTCCTGGCCACCAAGGTCGGGCTGGTCCAGGAGCCGGACCGGCCGATGTACCGCAACGGCCGCCCCGAGCACATCCACGCCTCGATCCGCGCCTCGCTCAAGCGCCTCGGCACCGACCACGTCGACCTGTACTACCTGCACCGGGTGGACCCGGACGTCCCGCTGGCCGAGTCCTGGGGCGCGATGGCCGAACTGGTCGAGGCCGGCCTGGTCCGCGGCATCGGCCTCTCCGAGGTCGGCGTCGAGGAGCTGGCGGCCGCGCAGGCCGTCCACCCGGTCGCCGCCGTCCAGACCGAACTGTCGCTGTGGAGCCGGGAGGTGCTCGCCGACGTGCTGCCCTGGTGCTCGGCCCACGGCGCCGCCTTCGTCCCGTACTCCCCGCTCGGCCGCGGCTTCCTCACCGGCGGCTACACCAGCCCGGACGCCTTCGCGCCGGACGACTACCGCACCGCCAACCCGCGCTTCGCCCGGGAGGCCTTCGCCGCCAACCTCGCCATCGTCGAGACCCTGCGGCGGGTCGCCGAACGGCACGGCGCCACCCCGGGGCAGGTCGCCCTGGCCTGGACCCTCGCCCAGGGCGAGCAGGTCGTCCCGATCCCCGGCACCAAGCGGATCGGCCACCTCGCCGAGAACGCCGGCGCGGCCGACCTGCGACTGTCCGACGCCGACCTGACCGAGCTGGACTCCGCGCCGGCCCCGGTCGGCTCGCGCTACTGACACCCCGTCACCCGCGCTCCTCCCCAGCCCGCTCCACCACCCCCGCCCCCACGCCCCACCCCCCGACCCGCACCAACCACGAGGAGAGACCTTCCATGGCACAGCAGCGCACCCTGGGCGCCGAGGGACCCGCCGTCGGCCCGATCGGCCTCGGCTGCATGGGGATGAACTGGGTGTACACCTCCCAGCTGCAGAGCACCGAGGAGTCGATCGGCGCCATCCGGCACGCCGTCGACCTCGGCATCACCCTGCTCGACACCGCGGACCTCTACGGCCCCTTCACCAACGAGGAGTTGCTCGGCGAGGCACTCCGCGGCGGGCTGCGCGAGCAGGTCGTGCTCGCCACCAAGGGCGGCCTCAAGGCCGGCCCGGAGTCCCACCTCGGCTCGGTGCAGGTGTCCGCCGACGGCCGGCCGGAGCACCTGCGCGCCGCGGTGGAGGGCTCGCTGCGCCGACTGGGCACCGACCGGATCGACGTCTACTACCTGCACCGGGTCGACCCGAGGGTCCCGCTGGTGGAGAGCTGGGGCGCCCTGGCCGAGCTCCAGCAGGCGGGCAAGATCGTGCAGTTGGGCCTGTGCGAGGTCTCCGCCGGCCAGCTGGACGCGGCGCACGCGATCGCCCCGGTCGGCGCCGTGCAGTCCGAACTGTCGGTGTGGAGCCGGGACCCGCTGGCCGAGGTGCTGCCCTGGTGCAAGGCCAACGGCGCCGCCTTCGTCCCGTTCTCCCCGCTCGGCCGGGGCTTCCTGGCCGGCCGCTTCGACGGCGAGAACGCGCCGGACCAGGACGACTTCCGGGCCCGGCTGCCGCGCTTCCAGGAGGAGGCGCGGGCGCAGAACCAGCGGATCTCGGACGGCATCCAGGAGGTCGCCACCCGCCACGGCGCCACCCCCGCCCAGGTCGCCCTGGCCTGGACGCTGGCCCAGGGCGAGCACGTCGTGCCGATCCCCGGCAGCACCCGCCGGCTCCACATCGAGCAGAACGCCGCGGCCGCCGAGGTCCTGCTGAGCGCCGATGATCTGGCCGCGTTGGACTCCCTCCCGGCTCCGGTCGGAACCCGCTACTGACTTGCCCCGCAGACGAGTTCGTTTTCCGAGTTGTCAATCAGGGCTCTACGAAGTATTAAGGTTCTGAGTAGCAGTTCAGGTTCCGACCACCGAGGAGGCCCCGTGGCTCCCCCCGACCAGGACGTCCCCTCCCGAAGGCTGGGACACCTCCTCAAGCAGTGCGAGCAGACCATGATGGCCGCGCGCGGCCGGGCGCTGCGCACGGTCGGCCTGACCGTGCCGCAGTACCTGACCCTCCGGGTACTGGCCGAGCACCCGGACGCGTCCGGGGCCCAGCTGGCCCGGCACTGCCTGGTCACGCCGCAGACCATGGCCACCCGGCTCGCCTCCCTGGAGGGGCGCGGGCTGGTCCGCCGGCAGGTCTCCTCGGTCCACTCGCACGTCTTCACCGCGCGGCTGACCGAGGAGGGCCGGGCCCTGACGGTCCGGGGCGAGGCGGCCGAGCACACGGCCGAACAACGGCTGGTCAGCTCGTTCCTGGCGGAGGAGGTGGTGGTTTTCCGCTCACTGTTGCGGCGCGCCGTGGCAGCGGTGTCCGTACCGGAAGCCGACCCGGTTGGCCCGAATCAGTTCGTACGTAGCGACTGATCAGCCCACTGATGTACCTTAAAGTCCGAATAATCCGCCGTGGGGGGCAGCCAGGGATGCGATCACTGTGACCGAAAACAGCTCCAACCAGCCGAACTCAGCTCCGCTCGATTTCCACGACCGCCTGGGCCATGCCATCAAGCGGGCCGAGCAGGCGCTGATCGGCGAGAAGACCCGCGCGCTGCGCACCGTCGACCTGACGGTTCCGCAGTACGTGACCCTGCTCGTGCTCCAGCAGTCCTCCGGAATGTCCGGGGCGCAGCTGGCCCGGGAGTGCATGGTCACGCCGCAGACCATGACCACGATCCTGACCAATCTGGAGAACAAGGGCCTCATCACCCGTGAGACGTCGAGCGTGCACCAGAAGGTGCTCGTGGCCAAGCTCACCCGCTCCGGCCGCACACTGGCGAAGAAGGCCGACACCTTGGCCCGCGGGGTCGAGAAGCGGCTCACCGACGCCTTCGACGACACCGAGCAGGCCCAGCTGCGCGAGCTGCTGGAGCGCTCGGCGGCGGCTCTGCGCAAGACCGACTGAGCCGCACCGCGGCAGCACCGCAGTACGGGGCGGAAGGCCGCCCCCTGGACGCCCGATCACCACCCGGGGCGTCGAGGGGGCGGCCTTTCCCATGTCCGGGACCGGACGCCCCCCGCTCCGGAGGCCTCATGCTTCGGACACAGCCTATGGTCCACCCATTCATTAACATTGCGATACTGGACAATGCATTGACCTAAGTCAGGCCTCTGATACTGTATCGATCATGCAGACAGCGCAGCAGCACGCGTCGTCCATCGGCATCCTCGGCACCGGGTCGCACCTGCCCGCGAACGCCGTCGACAACACCCTGGTCGGCTCCCGGGCCGGCGTGACCGCCGAGTGGATCCACCGCAAGACCGGCATCAGCGAGCGGCGCTACGCCGCCGAGGGCGAGGCCACCTCCGACCTCGCCGCGCACGCCGCCCGGGCCGCCCTCGCCGACGCCGGGATCCGCCCCGGCCAGCTCGACCACATCGTCGTGGCCACCTCCACGCCCGACCACCCGCAGCCCGCCACGGCCGCCATCGTGCAGGACCTGATCGGCGCCGAGCAGGCCGCCGCCTTCGACCTGAACTCGGTCTGCAGCGGCTTCGCCTTCGCCCTGCACACCGCCCACCGCCTGATCGCCGACGGCGGCCACGCGCTGGTGATCGGCGCCGACGTCTACTCCCGGATCATCGACCCCACCGACCGCCGCACCGCGATCCTGTTCGGCGACGGCGCCGGCGCCGTCGTGCTCGGCCCCGTCCCGGCCGGCTACGGCATCGAGACCTCCCTGCTGGAGACCTTCGGCCGGCACCACCGCACCATCCGGGTCCCGGCCGGCGGCAGCCGTAGACCGGCCTCGCCCGAGAGCCTGGCCGAGGGCGACCACTGGTTCGCCATGAACGGCCGCGAGGTCCGCGAGTTCGTCACCGACCGGCTGCCGCTCACGGTCAAGGAGCTGCTCCGCCGGGCCGACCGCACCGGCACCGAGGTCGACCACTTCGTGCCGCACCAGGCCAACGGCCAGATGCTGGCCGAGATCCTGCCCTCGCTCGGCCTGGAGCGCGCCCGCACCCACCTCACCGTCGCCGAGTACGGCAACACCGGCGCCGCCTCCGTCCCGATCACCCTCGACGCCGCGAACCGCGCCGGCGCCCTGCGCGACGGCGAACTGGTGCTGCTCTCCGGCTTCGGCGGCGGCATGTCGATCGGCAGCAGCCTGCTGCGCTGGCACGCCGCCGCGTAGTCCAGGCGCACCGCCCGCCCCCGAACGACCTCCCCTGACGACGACGGGGCCCGCACCGCAACCGGCCCGGCACCCGCCCGACACCCGTACGAGAGAAGAGACGTGACCAGCAGCGCCGACCCCACCGCCCCCCGCCCCACCGGCAGACGGCCCGTCCTGATCGTCGGCGCCGGCCCGGTCGGACTCACCTCCGCGGCCGAACTGCTGCGCCGCGGCGTCGACATCCACCTGGTCGACCGCGCCCCGGCCCCCTCCCCGCTCACCAAGGCCCTGCTGGTCTGGCCGCGCACCCTGGAGGTGCTGCGCCGGCTCGCCGACCCGGCCGGCACCGCCGCCCGCAGCCTGCCGGTCGACGCCTTCCACTACTACTCCGAGGGCCGCCCGATCGCCACGCTCGACCTGACCGGTCGCGCCCAGCCGGTGATCCTCCCCCAGCCCGAGATCGAGGACCTGCTCGGCGCCGCCGTCACCCGGCTCGGCGGCGAGGTCGAACGCGGCACCGCGCTCACCGGGCTGGAGCAGCACCCCGACCACGTGGTCGCCGTGCTGCGCGGCGCCGACGGCACCGAGCGGCGCGCCGAGTACGCGTACGTCCTCGGCTGCGACGGGGCCGGCAGCACCGTCCGGGAGCTGCTCGGCCTCAGCTTCGAGGGCCTCACCTACCCCAACACCTTCATGCTGGTCGACGCCTACGTGGACGGCCCGCTCAAGCACGACGCCGCCCACTACTTCTGCTCCTCGCGCGGCGTGCTGGTGATCATCGGACTGCCCGGCGGCCGCTCCCGGGTCTTCACCTCGCTCCCGCCCGGCCTCGCCCCCGAGGACGCCACCCTGGAGCTGATGCAGCAGGTCGTGGACGAGCGCGGCCCGGGCGGCCTCACCCTCCGCGACTCGGCCTGGACCAGCACCTTCGCGGTGCACGCCCGGCACGCCGAGCGCTACCGCGAGGGCCGGGTGTTCCTGGTCGGCGACGCCGCCCACATCCACAGCCCGGCCGGCGGCCAGGGCCTCAACACCGGTGTCACCGACGCCCAGAACCTCGCCTGGAAGCTCGCCCTGGTCTGGCGCGGCGAGGCCGGCGCACCGCTGCTCGACAGCTACCACACCGAGCGCACCCAGGTCGCCCGCGCCGTCGTCCGCCAGGCCGACCTGCAGACCCGCGCCTGGCTGCTGCGCAAGCCCGCCCAGGTCACCGCCCGCGACCGGGCCGCCGCGGCCGCCTCCCGGTTCGGCCTGTTCGACCTCGACTACATCCCCTGGCTGGCCGGCCTGCGCACCGTCTACGGCGAGGGCCGGGAGACCAGGCTGCGCAGCTGGAAGCTCTGGGGCCACCGCTTCGTGCCCGGGGCGCTCACCCCCGACCGGCAGGTCTGGGACCGCCGGCTCGGCCGCCGGCTGTCGCTGCGCGAGGCCGTCTCCGACCTCCAGCACACCCTGCTGGTCGAACTGCCCGGAACCGCCCTGCCGCCGCGGGTCGCCCGCGCCCTGGAGCAGGCCGAGAAGCGCCACCCCGGGCTGCTGGACGTCCGGGTGCTGGACGCCACCGGCACCCTGCACGACGGCGCACCGGCCGAGCCCGACCCCGCCCGCGGGTCGTCCGGCCGCACCGCCGGCCGCGGGTCCGGCCGCGGCTCCGTGGTGCTGGTCCGCCCCGACCAGCACGTCCACGCCCGGCTCCCGCTGCACGAGGCGCACCGGGTCACCGCCCTGCTGGACGAGGCCCTGCACCACCCCGCCCGCTGATCCCGCCCGTTGGCCCCGCCCGCCGACCCCTACCCCTGAGGACCGCCCCGATGCGCTTCGACCCACCGCCCCGGATCGCCGCCGTGGTCGACTGGCTCCCCCCGACCACGGACACCGCGGCAGCGGCGGTCGCCGGGGGGCGGGTCACCGCCGAGAACGCCGCCAAGGACGGCTACCTCGAACTGCCCGTCAGCGACGGCCCCTCGGGCCCCGAGATGGCCGTCCTCGCCGCCGCCAAGGCGATCGGCGAGGCCGGCTGCCCGCCCGAGTCGATCGGCCTGGTCGTCCACGCCTGGATCTACCACCAGGGGCACGACTTCTGGTCCCCCGCCCACTACGTCGCCCAACACGCGGGCGCCGTACGGGCGGTGCCGCTCGGCGTCCAGCAGATGTGCAACGGCGGGGCCACCGCGGTCGAGCTGGCGGCCGTCCGGCTGGCCGCCGACCCGGCCCTGGAACGGGCCCTGGTCACCACCGGCGACCGCTTCGCCGCCCCCGGCTTCGACCGCTGGCAGGGCGACTACGGGGTCGCCTACGGGGACGGGGCGACCGCGCTCGTGCTGGACCGCGAGCGCGGCCCGTACCGGCTGCTCGCCGCGCACACCGCCGCCGCCCCCGACCTGGAGTCCATGCACCGCGGCCACGACGCCTTCTCCCCCGCGCCCCGCGCCAACGGCGAGACCCTCGACATCCGGCGCACCAAGAAGGCCTTCCTCGGCGACGGCCTCGGCCCGCACTTCGCCGCCACCGCGGGCGAGGGCGTGGCCCGGGCCGTCCGCGGCGCCCTCGCCGACGCCGGCCTCGCCCCGGACGACCCCCGGCTCGGCCACCTGCTGCTCCCCCGGCTCGGCCGCACCGTCCTGGAGACCGCCTACCTCCCGGCCGTCGAGCGCCTCGGGCTCACCGGCGTCGAGGTGCTCGACCTGGGCACCCGCACCGGCCACCTGGGCGCGGGCGACGCCGCCGCCGGCCTGGCCCACCTGCACACCCGCGGCTTGCTCGAACCCGGCCGGATCGCCATCCTGCTGAGCGCCGGTGCCGGCTTCACCTGGACCGCCCTGCTCGTCGCCGCCGAGTGAGCGACCGGCCGCCACCCGTCACGACCGACCACCGAGGAACCCCGATGCCCAACTCCCCCGCCGCCCTCACCCCCGGCACCGTCCTGGTGCTGGTCGACCTCCAGCAGTGGATCGTCAGCCGCCCGGTCGCCCCGCTCAGCGGCCCCGAGGTGGTCCGCTCCGCCGCCCGGCTCAAGACCGCCTTCGAGGCCGCCGGCCGGCCCGTCGTCCTGGTCCGCTACGCCCGGATGGACGGCAGCGACGGCGGCCCCGACTCCGCCTTCAACCGCTTCGCCCCCGAGGTCGCCGCCCGCCCCGGCAACGAGGTGGTCACCAAGTACGGCATCGACGCCTTCGCCGGCACCGACCTCGCCGACCGGCTCAACCGCCTCGGCGCCACCGACCTGGTCATCGCGGGCATCGCCACCGAGTACGGCGTCGGCGAGACCGTCCGCACCGCCGTCAACCTCGGCTACCCCACCACCGTCGTCGAGGACGCCGTCGCCGCCCTCTCCCCCCAGGGCCACACCGCCGCCGTCGACGCCTTCCACCGCATGGGCGTCACCCTCACCCGCACCGACCCCCTGCTCACCCCCGCGGCCTGAGCGCCCCCACGCACCGGCACCATCGAGCCCCCGCCCGGGACCTTCCCCGGGCGGGGGCTCCGCGCGCTCCCACGCTCAGGCCGCGGCGCGGACCGGGGCGGGAACCGGGGCGGACGTCGGGGCACCGGACAGCCGGCGCGTCTCCCACAGGGTCAGCAGGCCGATGACGACCATCGCCACCCCCGTCGGGCCGTGGACGCCGAACGCGGCCCCGGCGGAGCCGTGGTGGGCGAGCACGGTGGCCATGTCGCCGAACGGGACGACGGACCCGGCCAGCAGGACCCAGGCCAGGGCGCGGCGCTGACCGGTCAGCAGCAGCACCCCCAGGATCAGGGCGTTCGCGACGTCGCGGACGCCCTTGAGGACCAGGAAGCCGCCGCCGTCGCCGGCGGGCCAGCTCGGCAGGCCGAAGGTCGGCGCGATGGTCCCGGGGGCCAGCACGAAGGTCAGTCCGAACCAGAGGACGAAGAGGATGCCCGCGGTGGTCAGGGCGGTGTTCACGGTCTTGAGGGACATCGGGGTCTCCTTGCGGAAGTCGGGCGTGCCGGAGTCGGGCGTGCCGGAGTCGGGCCTGCGGGCTCAGACGAGGGCGGCGACCAGCAGGGCGAAGGCGGCGACGATCACGGCGACCCGGGCGTAGTGGTAGCGGTCCCAGCGGTCCGACTGCTCCTGCCAGTCCGCGGGGCGGTTCTCCGGGGTCCAGGTCTTGCTCCGGTTGTTGATCGGGACGAGCAGCAGGACCGACATCAGCACGCTGACGATCAGCAGCGCGCCGGCGGTGACGAGGAGCCAGGTGCCGTGGTGGTGCCGGTCGGCGACGGCCCAGACCGCGACCAGGACGAGCGAGCCGATGTACCAGAACGGCATCACGGCGCCGAGCATCCGCCCCCCGTGGGCGCGGCCGAGCTGGCCGGCGTCCTCGGGGAGCGCCTTGAGGATCCGGTTGAGGACGACGGCGACGGCGGACTCCACCCCCACCATCACGCCGAGTTCCACGGTGGTGAGGACCTTGAGTGCGGCGAGCATGATTCCCCCTGGTATCTAGCGATGCTAGCTGACATGTCGATGCTAGACCTGCTGCCGCTTGAATGTCTAGCGGTGCTAGGATCGAGTCATGTCGGTACAGGAACGAAAGCAGCGCGAGCGGGCGGAACGTGAGCGCCTCATCGTGGCGACGGCCCGTGAACTCGCCGAGCAGCAGGGCTGGGAGGCGGTCACCACCCGCCGGCTCGCCGAGCGCATCGAGTACAGCCAGCCCGTCCTCTACAGCCACTTCCGCGGCAAGCGGGAGATCATCGGTGCCGTCGCCCTGGAGGGCGTCACCGAGATGGCCGCGGCACTGCGGGCCGCGACCCGCGCCGCGGACGGCCCACGCGCCCGGGTCACCGCCCTGGCCCGCACCTACCTCGACTTCGCCGCCCGCAACCCGGCGGTCTACGACGCCCTGTTCCAGCTCGACGGCGGCCTGGCCTTCGCCGAGGAGGACACTCCCGAACCGTTGAAGGACGGCTTCGCCGCCCTGCTGGAGACCCTCGCCGACGTCGCCGGGGAGGGCGTGGACCCGGGCCTGTTCACCGAGGTGTTCTGGGCCGCCCTGCACGGACAGGCCACCCTGACCAGGGCCCGGCGCCTGCCCCCGGAGGACACCGGGCGCCGGGTGCAGCTCCTGGTGGACCGGCTCGCCGTGCTCTGAACCGCCGCCGGGCTCCGAACCACCGCCGGGGGGGGGGGGGCGGGGGGGGGCCGGCCCCGCCGCCCCCGCGGCGGGGGGGCGGGGGGGGCGGGCGG
>NZ_JBHYGR010000017.1:36365-57894 GCF_042738155.1 Kitasatospora sp. NPDC059088
CCGCGGCGTCCCCCGCGGCGCCGCGGCCACCGGGTTGGCCCAGGGCCCCCGCGCCCCCCCCCCCGGGCGCGCCCCCCCCCCCCCCCGGGGGGGCGGGGGCGCGCCCCCCCCCCGGTCCATCGGTCCGCGGGTCAGAGGTGGGGCGAGGACGGGTCGCCGCCGAGGCGGAGCTCGCCGACGGCGTCGAGGACGCGTTCGGCGGAGGCGACGTGCCGGCCGGCCGTGATGACGTCGCGCAGGCAGCGGTCGAGCGGGGTGCGCTCGGTGTAGACGGCCGCGGAGCCGACCAGGTCGTAGAGGTGCTGGACGGCCTCCCGGCAGGCGCGGTGGGCGTACTGGCGGGCGAGGGCGGCGGTGCCGCGCTCCGGGGCTCGGCCCGCGGCCTGGGCGGCCCAGGCCCGGTCCAGGGTGGTGTAGACGTAGGCGTCGGCGGCGCCGATCAGGGCCTCCGCGTGGGCCAGGTCGGCCGGGGCGGAGGCCCTGGGCAGGGCGGGGCCGCGGGCGGTGAGCAGCTCCCGGGCGCAGGCCAGCGCGGAGCGGGCGATGCCGAGCGGGATGCCGGCCATCTTGAGGGCGAGGTTGTCGGCGCGCAGGTGGAGCGGCTGCGGGGCGCCGGCCGCCGGGGGCGCGAAGGTGTGCCGGTCCGGGACGAACAGGTCGGCGACCTCGACGTCGTGGGAGCCGGTGCCGCGCAGCCCGGTGGTGTGCCAGGTGTCGAGCACCCGGACGTCCGCGGTGCGGAGGACGGCGACCCGCGGGGTGCCGTCGGGGGTCAGGAACCCGGCCAGCAGCCGGTCGGCGTGGGTGATCCCGCTGGCGTACGTCCACCGGCCGGACAGCAGGTACCCGCCGTCGTGCCGGACGGCCCGGCCGAGCGGCGGCAGCACCGTGGCGGTGATCAGGTCCGGGTCCGGGAACAGCTCGGCGAACACCTCGGCGGGCAGCGAGACCACCGCGAGCGAGGCGTTGAGCGCGACGGCGGCGCACCAGGCGACCGAGGCGTCGCCCTCGGCCAACAGGTCGACGGCCCGGGTGAGTTGCGGCGCGGTCAGCTCGACCCCGCCCAGGGCGGGCGGCAGGGCGGCGCGCAGCAGCCCGGTGGCCCTGAGGCCGTCGAGCAGGTCGGCCGGGATCCGCCCCCGCCGCTCCACCTCCGGCGCGCGGGCCGGCAGGGTCGCGGCGAAGGCCCGGACCCGGTCCAGTACGTCACCGGCGGTGGGCCCCGATCCGGGGGCCCGGGGCGGCAGTTCGACGACGGTCATCCGCTCGTCCTCCAAGCTCGGCCGGTCCGGCCGGCGGGTGTCGGTCACAGGTCGCCCAGCACCTTGTCGAGCTCGGCCGCCAGGGCGGGGAGGTGCGGCGGGCGCATGAGGGTGTAGTGGTCGCCGGGCAGGTCGACGGCCTCGGCCGCGTCGCCGAGCAGGTCCAGCCACCGGCGGGTGGTGCCGGTGGTGGCGCCGTCCATGGCGCGCAGCAGCCGGACCCGGCCCCGGTACGGGGTGGGCCGGTGCCCGGCCAGGGCGCGGCTGAGGTGCAGGAAGCGGCCGGCGAGCCGGTCCAGGGTGGCGGGGTCGACGTCGTCCGGGAGGACGGCGGCCCGCCGGGCCCGGGTGAGCAGTTCCTCGGTCGGGGTGCGGTCGCCGGTGGGTTCGAAGGCCTCCGGGCCGGGGTTCCAGTCGCGTCCGGCCAGCCCGGCGAGGTCGCGGGCGAACCGGGCGAGCAGGTCGGCGTCGGACTGCGACCCGGCCGGGCCGGGCGGCTCCAACAGGTCGACGGCCGCGACGAGTTCGACGGTGGCGCCGCGGGCGGTGAGCAGCGCGGCGGCCTCCAGGGCGAGCACGCCGCCCATGGACCAGCCGCCGAGCCGGTACGGGCCGTCGGGGAAGCGCTCGGTGATCGCGTCGGCGTAGTGGGCGGCCAGCTCGGCCACGGTCGGAGCGGGTTCGGGGTCGGGGTACTGGAGCGCGTGCACGGGCTGGTCCGGGTCCAGCAGGGCGGCGAGCCCCGCGTAGCAGAGCACGTCGCCGCCGACCGGGTGGATCAGGAACAGCGGCGGCCGGCTGCCGGTGGCCCGGATCGGGACGAGCGCCGCCCGGCCCTCGTCGGCGGGCCGTTCGCGCAGCACCTCGGCGAGCGACTCGACGGTCGGGCGGGCGAGCAGGGTGGCGACGGGGAGCGAGCGGCCGGTGTCCCGGTGGATCCGGGCCATCATCCGCACCGCGAGCATCGAGTCGCCGCCGAGGTCGAAGAAGTTCTCGGTGACGCCGAGCTCCCGGGTGGCCGCATTCGGGAAGAACTCGGCCCAGATTCGGGTGAGTTGACGTTCGACCGCGTCGCGCGGCGGGATGGTCGCGGCGGTGCGCGGGGCCGTCCGCTCGGGCGCGGGCAGGCGTCGGCGGTCCACCTTGCCGTTGTCGGTCAGCGGTAGTTCGTCCAGCCGGACGATCCGGGCGGGCACCATGTAGCCGGGCAGTTCCCGGCCGAGCGCCGCCCGCAGTTCCTCCTCCGGGAGCTCGGCCGACGCGGCGTCGCCCACCACGTACCCGAGCAGCCGCCGGGGCCCGCCCGGCTCGCCCTCGGCCACCGCGGCGGCCGCCCGGACGCCCGGTCGGCGCAGCAGCGCGGCCTCGACCTCGCCGAGCTCGATCCGGTGCCCCTGGACCTTCACCTGGAAGTCCGCGCGGCCCAGGAACTCGATCTCGCCGTCCGGCAGGTAGCGGCCGAGGTCGCCGGTGCGGTAGAGCCGCTCGCCGGTGACCGGGTGGTGCGGGAAGGCGGCGCGGGTCCTGGCCTCGTCGCCGAGGTAGCCGCGGGCCAGGCCGGTGCCGGCGATGTACAGGTCGCCGGGGACGAGGGCCGGGCGCGGGCGCAGCGCCTCGTCCAGCACGTGGAAGCGCTGGTTGCGCATCGGCCGGCCGTACGGGATGCTCGCCCGCTCCCGGTCCGTCCGCTCGACCGGGTGCTGGATCGACCAGACGGACGCCTCGGTCGCGCCGCCCAGGGCGTGGACGCGCGCGCCGGGCAGCAGCTCGGCGACGCTCTCGGGGAGGGTGACGGGGATCCAGTCACCGCTCAGCAGCACCAGGCGCAGCGGGGGCGTGCCGCCGACGGCCCGCAGGTGGTCGGTGAACATCTCCATCAGCGCGGGGACGCTGTTCCAGACCGTCACCCGGTGCCGTTCGGCCAGCTCCAGCCAGGCGGCCGGTTCGCGCCGCGCGGCCTCGTCGGGCAGGACGAGGGCGCCGCCGGCCGCGAGCAGGCCGAAGACGTCGTAGACGGAGAGGTCGAAGTTGAGCGCGGACAGGGCGAGGACGCGGTCCTCGGCGCTCACGCCGTACCGGTCGTTGACGTCCCGGAGGGTGTTGACGGCGCCGGTGTGCTCGATCATCACGCCCTTGGGCACGCCGGTGGAGCCCGAGGTGAAGATGACGTACGCGAGGTCCTCGGGCCGGGCCGGGGAGGGCGGCAGCGGCTCGCCGGAGTCGTCCCCCTCCGGCTCGGTGTCGACGTTCAACAGCTGGGTGCCGTCCGGCAGTTCGAGGGTCTCCGCGAGCGCCGAGCGGGTCAGGACCAGCCCGATGCCGGCGGTCTCGACGATCATCCGCAGCCGGCGGGCCGGCATCGCGGCGTCCACCGGCACGTAGGCGGCGCCGGCCTTGAGGACGCCCAGCGCGGCGACCACCTGCTCCCAGCCCTTGTCCGTCACGATGCCGACCGGCACGCCCGGGCCCGCGCCGTGCGCGATCAGCCGGCGGGCGATCCGGTCGGAGCGGCGGTCCAGCTCGCCGTAGCTCAGCGTCCGGTCGGCGGTGATGACGGCGGGGGCGGTGGGCCGGGCCGCGGCCTGCCGCAGGAAGCCGTCGTGCAGCAGCTCGGCCGGGACGGGGGCGTCGGTGGCGTTGGCGGCCCGTCGCAGGGCCAGGTCGGCGGCGGGCACGGGCACGGCCGCCGGTCGGCGCCACGCCCCCTCGCCGCACAGCTCCCGGACCAGTTCCCGGTAGGCCTCCCACATGCCGTCGACCACGCCGTCGGGGAACACCTCCTCGACCACGTCCCAGTTCAGGACCAGTTCGCCGGCCTCCTCCAGGGCCTGGTGGTCGAGCCAGACCTGCGGGGTGCGGACCGAGCTGGAGGCCAGCCGGCCGGAGCGGCCGAGCCCGGTCAGCGCCGTCAGGGCGCCGCCGCCCTCGCCGGAGGCGTCCTGCGCCGAGAAGCCGATGGTGCTGGTGAACACCACGGGCATGCTCGCCAGGCCCGTCCCGGCCCGGGTGCGGTTGAGTTCGCGCAGCACCTCGACGCCGCTGACGTAGCCGTGGTCGAGGTCGGTCAGCAACTGGCGCTGGAGCCGCAGGGCGCCGGTGGCGAAGGACTCGGCGGGGGCGGCGTCGACCTCCAGCAGGGTGGTCGCGCTGAGGTTGCCGAGGACCCGGGCGACGTCCTCGTGCAGCGGCCGCCGGTGGAACGCCAGCAGGTTGAGCGTGAAGCGCGGCGACTCGCTCCAGGCGCCCAGCACCTGCGCGTACGCGGCGCACAGGGCCGCCGAGGGCGAGACGCCCGCCGCGTCGGCGTTCGCCCGGAACCGCTGCCAGGCCGCGGGCTCGATCCGGGCCGTGCGGTGGGTGAACACCGGCCGGCGCGGTGCCGCCCCGGGGCGCAGCGGCAGCCGGGGCGCGGACGGCAGGGTGGCGAGGCGGGCCTGCCAGTAGGCGAGCGACTCGGCGCGCCGCTCGGCGTCCGTGCGGGCGGCGGCGAGCACGTAGTCGCGGTAGCTGACGCCGGGGGCGGGCGTCGCGGGGGCGCCGTCGCGGTAGGCCTGCGCCCACTCCCGGAACAGCACGCCGGAGCTGCGGCCGTCGACGATCAGCGCGTCGAAGGTGAGGTGCAGCCGGGTGGTGCGCTCGTCCAGCAGGGTCGCCCGGACGTCGAACAGCGGCCAGGCCTCGGTGTCGAACACCCGGTCGCGCAGCTCCCGGTGGGTCGCGGCGAGGCGCTCCGCCCGCTCGGCCGTGTCGAGGGTCCGCAGGTCGGCGGTGGCGATCCGGTACGCGGGGACCTCGGCGAGCACCCGCTGGTACCCGTCCCGGGAGACCACCGCGCGGAGCATGTCGTGGCGGTCGATCAGCTGCCGCAGGGCGGCGGCGAGCCGGTCGAGGTCGGTGTCGGTCAGGTCGAGCTCGACCAGGAAGGAGGTGGCGACGTTGCCCAGCTCGAAGGCGTCCGTCCGGCCGACCAGGTAGGCCTGCTGGAGGTCGGTGAGCGGGAACGGCTCGTACCGGGCCGCCGGGTCGGCGACCAGCGCCGCACCGGGCCGCTCCGCCGGGGCGGTGGCGGTGGCGGCGGCGCCGCCGTACGAGGCCCGGACGCGCTGCGCGAGTTCGGCGACGCTCCGGCCGTCCAGCAGTTCGGGCAGCGGGAGGTCGACGCCGAGCCGCCGGGCGAGGGTCTGCCGGATGTCCATCGCGATCAGCGAGTCGGCGCCCAGGCTGCGCAGCGGTCGGTGCAGGTCCTCGCCGGTGACGGCCGCGCCACGCGCCCGGCCGACGATGCCGACCACCAGCGCGGCGACGTCGACGTCCTGGTCCCCGGGTACGGCCTCCCCCGCTACGGCCCGCTCCGCTACGGCCTGCTCCGGTACGGCCTGTTCCGGCCGCGCGGCGCTCGGCACCGCCTCCAGTCGTACGCCCTCGGCCAGGGCCACCGGCGCGCCGTCGGCGCCGACCAGCCGCACCTGGGCGACCAGCGGCCCGCCACTGTGCGCCGGTGCCCCCTCCGGCCGGGGGCCGCCGTTCCACAGCCAGTAGCGCTCGCGCTGGAACGGGTAGCCGGGCAGCGGCACGGGCGGGCCGACGGGCTCGCCGTGCACCCGCGCCCAGTCGATCCGGGCACCCCGGACGTACAGCGCGCCCAGACCGTCCAGCAGGGTGCGGCGGGCCTCCTCCCCCGCGCGCAGCGACGGCAGGAACCCGGCGTCCCCGGCGTCCCCGGCGTCCGCCCGGGCCCGGTCGAGGAGCGGGGAGGCGGGGCCGAGCACCACGAAGGCGCGGTGCCCCTCGCGCAGCAGCGCGGCGAGGCCCTCGGCGAACCGCCGGTCCGCCTCGGCGGCGGTAGCGGCGGTGCCGGTGGCGGCGGTACCGGTGGCGGCCGGGCTCGCCGTGCCCGCGACGCGGGCGGCCACCGCCTCGCCCTCGGCGCCGTGCCCGAGGACGGCGGCGGGCTGCACGCCCCAGGACCGCCACAGCTCGGCCAGCGCGTACTGGACGGCGGACGCCGAGGGCCGGTCACCGGGCTGCTCGGCGCACCGCTCCAGGGCGCTGCGGAAGACCGGCTCGGTCGCGGCCAGCTCGGCCGCCGCGTCGGCGAACCGCCCCGCCGGGCCGCCGGTGAACAGGAACACCGGTCCGCGCCCGCCCTCCGGGGTGCGGGCCCCGCGGCGGACCCCGGCGGGCCGTTCCCCGTCCGGGCCGGTCCGGGCGAGCAGCCCGCGCAGCTCGGCGGTGGAGGAGGCGACGGCGGTGAGCCGGTGCGGGAAGTGCGCCCGCCCGAGGCCGGTGGTCCGGCAGATCTCCACGAGCGACCGTCCGGCGAGCCCGGAGTCGAGCGACTCGGCGTAGCGGACGGCGAGTTCGGCGAGGGCGGCCGGTGTCTTCGCCGACAGGGTGAGCAGCTCCGGACGGTCCGGCGCCGCCTCCGCGCCGTCGCCGGGGACGGCCGCCGGGGCCTCCTCGATGATCACGTGGGCGTTGGTGCCGGTGATGCCCTGCGAGGACACCCCGGCCCGCCGGGGCCCCGCGCCCGGCGGCCAGTCGCTCGCCTCCGCGACCAGCTCGACCGCGCCCGCCGACCAGTCGACGTGCGGGGTGGGCTCGGTGACGTGCAGGGTGGCGGGGAGCCGGCCGTACCGCATCGACAGCACGGTCTTGATCACCCCGGCGACGCCCGCCGCCGCCTGGGTGTGCCCGATGTTGGGCTTGAGCGAGCCGAGCCGCAGCGGCTGCCCGGGGTCGCGGTCGCGCCCGTAGGCGGCCAGCAGGGCGCGGGCCTCGATCGGGTCGCCGAGCGGGGTGCCGGTGCTGCTCGCCTCCACCACCTGGACGTCGCCGGGCGAGAGCCGGGCGTCGGCCAACGCCTGCCGGACGACCCGCTGTTGGGCCGAGCCGCTGGGCGCGGTGAAGCCGTTGCTGGCGCCGTCCTGGTTCACCGCGCTGCCGCGCACCACGGCCAGCACGGGGTGGCCAAGCCGCCGGGCGTCCGACAGCCGCTCCACCAGCAGCACGCCCACGCCCTCGGCGAGCCCGCTGCCCGCGGCCTGCGCGGAGAACGGGCGACATCGGCCGTCCGGTGACAGCCCCTGCATCCGGGTGAACTCGGTGAACAGCTGCGGGGTGGCCATCACCGTCGCGCCGCCCGCCAGCGCCATCGCGCACTCGCCGCGGCGCAGTGACTGCACGGCCAGGTGCAGCGCCACCAGGGAGGACGAACAGGCCGTCTCCACGGTCAGCGAGGGGCCGCGCAGGCCCAGCGTGTACGAGATCCGGCCGGCGGCGGCGCCGCCCACCGAGCCGGTGGTCAGGAAGCCCTCCGCCTCCTCGGGCACCTCGCCGCGCCCCTGCCCGTAGTCCAGGCAGGACAGCCCGGTGAACACCCCGGTCTCGCTGTCGCGCACCGACTCCGGGTCGATCCCGGCGTCCTCGAAGGCCCGCCAGGCGGTCTCCAGCAGCAGCCGCTGCTGCGGGTCCATGGCGAGCGCCTCGCGCGGGCTGATGCCGAAGAAGGCCGCGTCGAAGTCGGCCGCGTCGGGCAGGAAGCCGCCGGAGCCGGTCAGGCTCGGGCCCCCGCCGGCGGGGTCGTGCAGGCCCTCCGCCCAGCCGCGGTCGCGGGGGAACGCGCCGACGGTCTCCCCCTCGGAGGCCAGCAGCCGCCACAGGGCCTCGGGCGAGTCGATGCCGCCCGGGTAGCGGCAGGCCATGCCGACGATCGCGATCGGCTCCTGCGGCCCCTCCTCCAGTTCGCGCAGGCGCTCGCGGGCCTGGTGCAGGTCGACGGTGAGGCGCTTGAGGTAGCCGAGCAGCTTCTCGTCGGCTGCCGGTGTCACTGCTGCTGATGCCATGACGGATCGGTCCTTGCGGGGAGGGTGGGGGTGGCCGGTGGGGGGTGGGGGCGGTGTCAGGTCAGCTGGGCGTCGATGAAGGCGAACAGCTCCTCGGCGGTGGCGGCCTCGATCAGCGCCGCCACGTCCTCCGCCGGGTCGGCCGGCTCCGCCGCCACCTGCGGTTCCGCCGCCGCCGTCACGGGTTCCGGTTCGGCGGCCTCGGCCGGTGCGAGCGCGGCGTCCAGCACCGCGACCAGCTCCGGCAGCGTCGGCGCCTCGAACAGCAGGGTGACGGGCAGCTTGACCTCCGTCGCCGCGCCGAGCCGGTTGCGGAACTCGACCGAGGTGAGCGAGTCGAAGCCGAGCTCGCCGAACGGCCGGCCGGCCGGGACGGCCTCGGGCCGGCAGCCCAGGACGGCGGCCGTCTGGGTGCGGATCAACTCGGCGAGCAGCTCCGCGCGTTCCTCGGCGCCCAGCCCGGCCAGCTCCTCCCGCAGCGGCCGGTCGCGCCGCCCGGGGGCGTTCCCGGGCCGCTGCGGCCCGGCGGCGGCCAGGACGGAGCGCAGCACCGGCGGCAGGTCGCCGCCGAGCTCGCGCAGCGCCGCGCGGTCCAGCCGGGCGGGCAGCAGGGCGGCGTGCGGGGAGAGCAGGGCCGCGTCCAGCAGGGCGAGGCCGAGCTCGGGCGCCATCGCGACCAGTCCGGCCCGGGCGAAGCGGGCGCGGTCGGCGGCGCCGAGCCCGCCGAGCATGCCGTCCGGGTCGTCCCACAGGCCCCAGCCGAGGGCGAGCCCGGGCAGGCCCTGGGTGCGGCGGTGCCGGGCGAGCGCGTCCAGGAAGGCGTTGGCGGCGGTGTAGCCGCCCTGCCCGGCGCCGCCGAGCGTCGCCATCACCGAGGAGATCAGCACGAAGGCGGTGAGCGGGTGGCCGGCGGTCAACTCGTGCAGGTGCCAGGCGCCGTCGGCCTTGGTCCGCATCACCCGGTCGATCCGGTCGGGGGTGAGCGAGGTGATCGGGGCGTCGTCCACCACGCCCGCGGCGTGGACCACGGCGGTCAGCGGGTGCCGCTCGGGGACGGCGGCGATCATCGCGGCCACCGCGGCCCGGTCGGCGACGTCGACCGCGGCGAACCGCACCTCGGCGCCCGACTCCGCCAGTTCGGCGGCGAGTTCGGCCGCGCCGGGCGCGTCCGCGCCGCGCCGTCCGGCCAGCAGCAGCCGTCGGGCGCCGTGGGCGGTGACCAGGTGCCGGGCGAGGGCCCGGCCGATGGCGCCCGTGCCGCCGGTGATCAGGACGGTCCCGTCCGGGTCGAGGACCGGCGGCACGGTCAGCACGACCTTGCCGACGTGCCCGCCCCGGCTCAGCAGCCCGAAGGCCTCGGGAGCGCGCCGCACGTCCAGGTCGGTCACCGGCGCCCGGCCGAACGCGCCCTCGGCGAACAGCTCGACCACCCGGCGCAGCAGCCGGCCGAGGTGCTCGGGCGGCAGCTCCAGCAGGTTCATCGCCCGGTAGCGGGCCCCGGGGTGGGCGGCGGCCACCTCGGCGGGGTCGCGCCGGTCGGCCCGGCCGAGTTCGACCAGCAGGCCGCCGGGGCGCAGCGACCGCAGGGACTCGTCGACGGCCGCACCGGTCAGCGAGTTCAGGACGAACGCCATCCCCCGAGCGCCGGAGGGGAGTTCGGCGAAGCGCGCGCCGAAGCCGGGCTCACGGGAGGAGGCCAGGTGGGCGTCGTCCAGCCCGAGGGCGCGCAGGGCGGGCCACTTGGCGGGGGCGGCGGTCGCGAAGACCTCCGCGCCCAGGTGCCGGGCGAGTTGGACGGCGGCCGTGCCGACACCGCCCGCCCCGGCGTGGATCAGCACGGCGTCGCCCGCGCGCACCCCGCCCAGGTCGACCAGGGCGTGCAGGGCGGCCAGGTGGGCGACCGGCACGGCGGCGGCCCGGGTGAAGGACCAGCCCTCGGGGATCCGCACCAGGGTGCGGTGGTCGGCGTGGGCGACGGTGCCGAGGGCAGCGGGGAACAGGCCCATCACCCGGTCGCCGACGGTCAGCCCGGTGACCCCGGGGCCGGTCGCGGTGACCACGCCCGCGCCCTCCAGCCCGAGCGGGCCCGGGTCCCCGGCGTGCAGGTCCAGCGCGCCCAGGACGTCGTGGAAGGTGAGCCCGGCGGCGCGGACCGCGATCCGGACCAGGCCGGGGCCCGGTGCGGCGGCGGCCTCGGGGCAGGGGCGCAGCTCCAGGGCGTCGAGGGTGCCGGGCCCGGAGAGGTCCAGCCGCCAGTCCACCGCGTCCTTCGGGACCGTCAACGCGCGCTCCCCCGCTGCGGATCGCAGCCGGGGCACCAGGACGGATCCGTCCCGGACGGCCAGCTGGTGCTCCTCCGGCGTCAGCGCCTCGGCCGGGACCCCGGCCGTCTCCGGCCCGAGGTCGACCAGGACGAACCGGCCCGGGTGCTCGACCTGGGCCGTCCGCACCAGCCCCCAGGCCGCCGCCTGGGCGAGGTCCCGGACGGTCTCGCCGCCTCGGACGGCGACCGCCCCGCGGGTCACCAGCACCAGCCGGGCCCCGGCGAGCCGCTCCTCGGCCAGCCAGCGGCCGAGCAGGTCCCGCGTCCGGCGGGTCACGGTACGGGCCGCCGTCGCCGGATCGGTCCCGTCCGCGCCCGCCGGACAGTCCACCAGGACGTGTGCGGGCGGCCCGGCCGCCGTGCACAGCGCCTCCAGGTCAAGGGCGTCCCACGGAACGGGTGCCAGACGGTCCGTCAGATCACGTTCTGTAGATCCCAGTTGCTCCCAGCCGAGGGTGAACAGCGAGTCCCGCGCGGCGGCTTCGGGATCGACCGAGCCGCCGGTCTCCGCGACCGGGCACAGCTCGACCGACTCGACCAGCCCCACCGCCGCCCCCGAGGCGTCCCGCAGGGTCAGCCGGAGGCCTCCGTCCGCGGCGGGCACCGCGTGCACCCGCAGGGCCGTCGGGCCGGCACCGCCGGTCAGCGACACGCCGCGCCAGCGCAGCGGCTGGGTGCGCCGCCCGTGCTGCCCCAGCGCGTCGGCGATCAGCCCGTGCAGGGCTGCGTCGAGCAGGGCGGGGTGCAGGTGGTGGGCCCCGGCGGCCCCGGCGGCCGGCTCGGGCAGGACGGCCTCGGCGAACCGTTCGCCGTCGCGCCGCCAGGCGGCCCGCAGTCCCTGGAACACCGGCCCGTACGCGTGGCCGTGCAGGGCGAGGTCCTGGTACGCGCGCTCCGGCGGCACCGGCACGGCGCCGGTCGGCGGCCACTCCCCGGCCTCCCCGGCCTCCTCGAACGGTACGGCTCCAGCGGCCCCGAGGGTGCCGGTGGCGTGCTCGGTCCACTCCCCGCCGGTCGCCCGGCCGGAGATCCGGCAGGTCCGCAGCCCGGCGCCATCCGCGCCGGTGATCCGGACCCGCAGGTCGACGGCGCCGTCCGCGGGCAGCACCAGCGGTGCGGTGACGGTCAGTTCCTCGATCCGGGCCGCCCCGGACCGGGCACCCGCGTGCAGGGCCAGGTCCAGGAAGGCGCTGCCGGGCAGCACGACCGCACCGGCGAGGGCGTGGTCGGCCAGCCAGGGGTGGCTGCGGGTCGCCAGCCGTCCGGTGAACACCGTTTCGCCGTCGCCGAGTTCGACGGCCGCGCCGAGCAGCGGGTGGTCGGCCGGGGCCTGGCCGAGGCCGGCGGTGCCGGTCGGTCCGGCGGTGGCGGTGAGCCAGTAGCGGCGCCCCTGGAAGGGGTAGGTGGGCAGCTCGGGGCGGTCGGCGGCGGTGCCGGTACCAGTGCCGGTGAGCCGGTCCCAGGCGATCGGCAGGCCCCGGACGTGGGCCTCGGCGGCGGAGGTGAGGAAGCGGCGCAGTCCGCCGTCCTCGCGGCGCAGCGAGCCCGTCACCGTCCCCTCGACCCCGGCCTCCTCCAGGATCCGGCCGATGCTGGCGACCAGCACCGGGTGCGGGCCGACCTCGACGAAGGTGGTGTGGCCGGCGGCGATCAGCGCCTCGACGGCCTCCTGGAAGCGCACGGTGTGCCGCAGGTTGGCGTACCAGTAGGAGGCGTCGAGCCCGGCGCCGTCCTGCCAGTCGGCGGTGACCGAGGACATCAGCGCCGTGCCGCCGCCGCGCGGGGTCAGCGGCGCCAGGCCGGCCAGGATCCGTTCCCGGATCGGTTCGACCGCCGGGCAGTGCGAGGCGAAGGCCGCCGGGATCACCCGGGCCTCGACGCCCTCTGCCCGGTAGCCGTCGACCAGTTCGGCGATCGCCGCCGGCGGCCCGGCCACGGCCGTACTGCCGGGGCCGTTGACCGCGGCGACGGCCAGCGGCTCGACGAGCCGTTCCCGCACCCGCGCGGCGGGCAGCGGGACGACGGCCATCGCGCCCTTGCCCATCAGCTCGATCGCCACGCTGCTGCGCAGCGCGATGGCGCGGGCGCCGTCCTCCAGCGAGAGCGCCCCGGCCACCACGGCGGCGGCGATCTCGCCCTGGGAGTGGCCGACCACGGCGTCCGGGACGACCCCGGCGGCGCGCCACAGTTCGGCCAGCGACACCATCACGGCCCACAGCGCGGGCTGCACGACGTCGATCCGGTCCAGCAGCGGCGCCCCGGCCAGGACGTCCGCCAACGACCAGTCCACGTACGGCGCGAGCGCCCGCTCGCACTCGGCCAGCCGGGCCGCGAAGACCGGGCTCTCGGCGGCGAGCGCCGCCGCCATCCCCTGCCACTGGCCGCCCTGGCCGGGGAAGACCAGGACGGTCCGCCCGGGCTCACCGGCCCGGCCGGTGACGACGGCGCGGTTCTCCTCGCCGCGGGCCAGGGCGTCCAGCGCCCGGTCGGCCTCGGCGCGGTCGGCGGCGATCACCACGGCGCGCTCGTCGAAGGCCGTACGGGCGGTCAGGGCCGGTGCGGCCGCGGTCGGGTCGAGCGGGGCGGCGGCCAGCCGCCGGGCCTGCTCGCGCAGCGCCTCGGGGGTGCGGGCGGACAGCACCACCGGCACCACCGGCGGGCGCTGCGGCTGCTCCGCGGTTCCGGCGTCGGTCCCGGCGTCGGTTCCGGCCTCGGTCCCGGCCTCGGTCCCGGCGTCGGTTCCGGCCTCGGTTCCGGCCGCGACGACGGGCGGCTCGGTGAGGATGACGTGTGCGTTGGTGCCGCTGATCCCGAAGGAGGAGACGCCGCCGCGCCGGGGCCCGCCGGTCCGCGGCCAGGGCCGGGCCCGGTCGAGCAGGGCCACCGCTCCGGCCGTCCAGTCCACGTGCGGGGACGGCCGGTCGACGTGCAGGGTCGCGGGTAGGGTGGCGTGCCGGATCGCCTGCACCATCTTGATCACGCCGCCGACGCCGGCCGCCGCCTGGGCGTGCCCGATGTTGGACTTGAGCGAGCCCAGCCACAGCGGCCGCCGCCCGTCCCGGTCCTGACCGTAGGTGGCGAGCAGGGCGTTCGCCTCGATCGGGTCGCCCAGCGCGGTGCCGGTGCCGTGCGCCTCGACGGCGTCGACCTGGCGCGGGGTGAGTCCGGCGTCGGCGAGGGCGTCCTCGATGACGCGCTGCTGGGCGAGGCCGTTCGGCGCGGACAGCCCGTTGGAGGCGCCGTCGGAGTTGACGGCGCTGCCCGCGACGACCGCCAGCACCGGGTGGCCGTGGCGGCGGGCGGCGGAGAGCCGCTCGACCACCACCATCCCGGCGCCCTCGCCCCAGCCGGTGCCGTCCGCCTGCGCGGAGAACGCCTTGCAGCGGCCGTCGGCGGCCAGCACCCGCTGGCGGGAGAGCTCGACGAACATGCCGGGGGTGGCCATCACGGTGACGCCGCCGGCCAGGGCGAGCGTGCACTCCCCGGAGCGCACCGAGCGCACCGCCTGGTGCAGCGCCACCAGCGAGGCCGAGCAGGCGGTGTCCACGGTCAGCGCGGGGCCGTTCAGGCCGAGCAGGTAGGCGATCCGGCCGGAGACCACGCTCACGCTGGTGCCGGTCAGCAGGTGCCCGGCGACGCCGGGGCCGGCCGTCTCCATGCCGGGCCCGTAGTCGGCGTGCATCGCACCGGCGAACACGCCGGTCCGGCTGCCCGCCAGCGCCGTCGGGTCGATCCCGGCGCGCTCCAGGGCCTCCCAGGCGACCTCCAGCAGGAGCCGCTGCTGCGGGTCCATGGCGAGGGCCTCGCGGGGGCTGATCCCGAAGAACTCCGCGTCGAAGTCCGGCGCCTCCCGGACGAAGCCGCCCCGGCGGACGTACGAGGTCCCGGTCCGCTCCTGGTCCGGGTGGAAGAGCGCGGCCAGGTCCCAGCCGCGGTCGTCCGGGAAGTCCCCGGTGGCGTCCGTCCCGGTGTCGACCAGGCGCCACAGGTCCTCCGGCGAGCGCACCCCGCCGGGGTAGCGGCAGGCCATGCCGACGATGACCACCGGGTCGTCCTCGTCCGGCTCCGGCGCCGCGTCGGTCCCCGGCGCAGCGGTCACGGCTGCCTCCGGGGGCTGCGCCACCGGCTCCGGGCCGGCCCGGAGCGCCCCGATCGCGCCGGCCAGGGCGGCCGGGCTGGGGTGGTCGTACAGGACGGTGCTCTCCAGTGCCCGGCCGGTCGCGGCCGACAGCCGGTCGCGCAGTTCGAGCGCCATGGCGGAGTCCAGGCCCAGTTCCCGGAAGGTCCGGCCGGGCCGGACCTCGGCGGCCGAGCCGGCGTCCAGCACCACGGCGGTGTGGCTCCGGACCAGCTCCAGCAGCGCCCGCTGGTCCACGGCGGGGGCCTGCGGTGCGACGGGGTCCTGCGGCGTGACGGGAGCCTGCGCTACGGGTGCGTCCGCCGTGCCCCCGCTCTCCTGCGGCGTCGCCCCCGGCAGCCCCGCCGGCCAGCAGGAGCGCCGCTGGAACGGGTACGTCGGCAGGTCGACCAGCGGCGCCGTGCCGGGCAGCAGCGCCGCCCAGTCCACCGCGACGCCCCGGACGAAGGCCTCGGCCGCCGCCGTGAGGAAGCGGCGGCGGTCCCCGCGCCCGCGCCGGAGCGTGCCGAGCACCGCGCCCGCGCCGCCGCGCGCGTCGACCGCCTGCCGGAGGCCCAGCGCCAGCACCGGGTGCGGGCTGATCTCCAGGAAGGCGGTGTGGCCCGCGTCCAGCAGCCGCTCGACGGCCGGCCCGAAGCGCACCGGCTCGCGCAGGTTGCGGTACCAGTAGAGGGCGTCCAGCTCCGCGGTGTCCACGGGCGCCGCCGTGACGGTGGAGTGGAACGGCACGTCGACGGCGCGCGGGGCGACCCCGGCGAAGGCGGCGAGCAGCTCCTCCCGCAGGACCTCGACGGCCGCGCTGTGCGAGGCGTAGTCGATCGGCACCCGGCGGGTGCGCACCCGCGGCCCGTAGTGGGCGGCCAGCGCGTCGAGCGCGTCGGCCGGGCCGGCCACCACGGTGTGCGCGGGGCCGTTGACGGCCGCGACCGACAGCGCCGGGTGCACCGCCGCGAGGTCCGACCCGACCTCCCCGGAGGGCAGTTCGACGGACAGCAGTCCGCCCCGACCGGCGATCCGGTTCAGCGCCCGGCTGCGCAGCGCGACGATCCGCGCGCCGTCCGCCAGCGACAGCGCGCCCACGGCGGTGGCTGCGGCGATCTCGCCCTGGGAGTGGGCCACCACGGCGGCGGGCTCCACCCCGGCCGAGCGCCACAGCGCGGCCAGCGACACCATCACCGCCCACAGTGCGGGCTGGATCACCTCGTCGCCCGCCAGGGCCGGCGCTCCCTCGGCGCCGCGCAGCACGTCCGTCAACGACCAGTCCACGTACGGGCGGAGGGCCTGCGCGCAGGCGTCGATCCGTTCGGCGAAGACCGGCGATCCGTCGAGCAGTTCCGCCGCCATGCCGGCCCACTGCGAGCCCTGGCCGGGGAAGACGAAGACCGGACGGACCGGCGGCCCGTCGTGCCGGCCCTCGACCACGGCCGCCGACGGCTGCCCGGCCGCCCGTGCCGCCAGGGCGGCGAGGAAGGCGTCCCGGTCGTCCGCGACGACGACGCAGCGCTGTTCGAAGGTGCTGCGGGTGAGGGCCAGCGAGCGGCCCACCGAGGCCGGTCCGAGCTCCGGGCGCTCCGTCACCCGGGCCCGAAGCCGCTCCGCCTGGTCCCGCAGCGCGGGTTCGTCCCGCCCCGAGAGCACCCAGGGCAGCGCCCCGGCCGCGCCCCCGCCGCCCGCCGGCGCGGGCTCGCCCGCGCGCCAGTCGGCCAGCAGCACGTGGCAGTTGGTGCCGCCGATGCCGAAGGAGCTGACCCCGGCGAGCAGCGGCCGCTCGGGCGCCGGCCAGTCCCGGAGCCCGGTGTTGACCGCCAGGTTGAGGTCGTCCAGCGGGATCCGCCCGCCGGGCCCGGTGTGGTTCAGGCTGGGCACGAGTTCGCGCGCGCCGACGCACAGCACGGCCTTGATGAGCCCGGCGATCCCGGCCGCGCCCTCCAGGTGGCCGATGTTGGTCTTGACCGATCCGACCAGCAGCGGGTCGCCCGCCGCCCGGGCGGTGCCCAGCGCCGCGCCGAGCGCGGCGGCCTCGACCGGGTCCCCGGCCCGGGTGCCCGAGCCGTGCAGTTCGACGTACTGGACCTCGCCCGGCTCGACGCCCGCGTCGGCGCAGGCCGCGAGCAGCACCCGCCGCTGCGAGGCCCGGCCGGGGGTGGGCAGCGTCTCGGTGGCCCCGTCGTTGTTCAGGGCGCTGCCGCGGATGACGGCGTGGATCCGGTCGCCGTCCCGGACGGCGGCCTCCAGCGGTTTGAGGACGACGATCCCGCCGCCCTCGCCGCGGACGTAGCCGTCGGCGCGAGCGTCGAAGGTGTGGCAGCGCCCGGCGGGCGAGAGCGTCCCGGCGCGCTCCAGGGCCAGGGTGCTCTGCGGCGCCAGGATCAGGCTCACCCCGCCGGCCAGCGCGAGTTCGGACTCACCGCTGCGCAGGCTGGCGCAGGCCAGGTGCACGGCGGTCAGCGAGGAGGACTGCCCGGTGTCGACCACCAGGCTCGGCCCGTGCAGGCCCAGCGCGTAGGAGATCCGGTTGGCGGTCACCCCGCGCTGCAGTCCGGTCAGGGTGTGCCCGGTGACCGCCTCGGGGCCGAGGCCGTGCAGCAGCGCGGCGTAGTCGTCGGCGATCACGCCGAGGAACACGCCGGTCCGGCTGCCGGCGAGCCCGGCCGGTCCGGTCCTGGCGTCCTCCAGGGCCTCCCAGGCCAGTTCGAGCGCCAACCGCTGCTGCGGGTCCATCGCGACGGCCTCGCGGCGGGAGATGCCGAAGAACTCCGGGTCGAAGCCGTCCACCCGGTCGAGGAAGCCGCCGCGGGCCGGCCCCCGGTCGCCGGGGCGCTCGGTGACCGCGTCCCCGCCGGCGCGCAGCAGCCGCCAGAACGCCTCCGGCCCGTCCGCCTGCGGGAAGCGGCAGCCGATCCCGACCACCGCGACCGCCCGGGGCGGGAGACCGTCCGCTTCGCGCCCAGCCATGCCCTGCATCGATGCACCCCCGTGAACCCCGGACAGTCGGACCGCAGGCGACCGGGCACGGCACAACGGGCCACTCCCTCAAGTGGCCTGATGCACCGTCACCCGGTCCAGCCCCGGCCCCCGCCGACCCGTTCCCCGTAGTCGGCATGCACCCCTGAGCTGTCTGCGTGATCGACAGAGTATCAGCATCCTTAGTCGCATCAACACCTCATCGAGTATCGGAACTGCCAGGAATGGATGCGCCCGGGCCGTCGGGTCGGGGGCCGCCAGGCCGGAAGTCGGCCGCCACCGCACGAATCCGGCCACTGCGTGAACCGACGCTTCCGGGTCCGGGAGACTGGGGATTACCCGAACAGGCGGCTGGTCATGCGGCATTGTAAGGACCGTGCGATCTGTTGAGGCAGACATGTCTATTCGGGAGGGGGCGGTTCCGGTGCTGGATCTGCGCGAGGTACGGACACTGTTGACACTCGGGGAGGAACTGCACTTCGGGCAGGCCGCCAAGAGACTGCGCGTGTCGCAGTCCAGGGTCAGCCAGACGCTGCGGGACGTGGAGCAGCGCATCGGCGGCCAGCTGTTCGAGCGGACCAGCCGTCAGGTCAGGCTGACCAAGCTGGGGGTGGGCCTGGTCGACCGGTTGAAGCCGCTCTACCAGGAGATGACCGCCGCGTACTCCGAGACGGTGGCCCAGGCCTGCGGCGTCGACGGACAGCTGCGGCTGGGCTTCACCGGCGCGGCCGGCGGATCGTACGCGGCGGGCCTGATACGCGCCGGGCAGGCGTACGCGCCGGAGTGCGACATCACCCTGCACGAGGTGGCCTGCAGCGACCTGCTCGGCCCGCTGCGCCGGGGCGAGGTGGACGCCCTGGTGGTGCGGCTGCCGATCGAGGAGCCGGACATCACGGTCGGGCCGGTGATCGGCCTGGAGTCGCGGATGCTGGCGGTCGCCCTGGACCACCCGGTCGCCGGGCGGCAGTCGATCTCGATCGAGGAGATCGCGCGCGAGACGGTGTTCGCCCTGGCGAACACCGCGCCCGACTACTGGCGGGACTTCCACCTGCCGCTGGCGACGCCCTCCGGGCACGTGCTGCGCCGGGGGCAGGAGGTGCAGACCTGCCAGGAGATCCTGTCCCTGGTGGCCGCCGGGAAGGGGGTCGCGCCGCTGGCGGAGTCGGTGGCCCGCTACTACGCCCAGCCGGACGTGGCGTTCGTCGCGATCCACGACCTGCCACCGGCGCCGGTGGCGCTGATCTGGCGCACCGCCGAGGAGAACGCCCGGATCCGGGCGATCGCGGACTGCGCGGCCCGACTGGCGGACGCCACCGTTCCCGGTCAGGTCCGCCGACGGGTCCCGGTCCCCGCGTCGGCCTGACCGGGCTGCGAGGGGCCGGGCCGCGCGGGGCCGGGCCGCGAGAAGCCGGGCCGCGACTCCCCCGGCGGCACCCGACCCGACCGGGGCCGCCCGGGCCGCGCCCGCGCCGCGGGCAGCACCGCGGCCACCGCGACGGCCGACAGCAGGAAGGCCCCACCCACCCCGACCAGCCGGGAGGCGACACCGACCAGGAGGGAGCCGGCCCCGGTGCCCACGTCGTACGCCATGTTCCAGGCGGTGCTGGCCATACCGCGACGGGCCGGTCCGGTCCGGGCGAACACCAGCACCAGGGTCTCGTTCTGCAACGCCCCGAACCCCGCCCCGCAGACCGCGGCCGCCAGGGCCGCCGGGACCGTCGCCGCAGCGGTGAGCAGCACCGCCGCGGCGATGCCGCCCGTGCCGAGGGCCGCGGCGATCACCGCCGGGACCAGCGTGCGGCCCTCACCGAACCGGTCGGCGAGCCCGCCCGCCGCCAGCCGGCCCAGGATCATCGCGGCGGACAGCGCGAACAGCACCACCGCCGCCGCTCCCGGGGCCGGCAGCGCGAAGGCCACGAACGAGGTGACGCCGCCCACCGCGGCCGCACTCGCGGCCAGCAGCGCCAACAGGCCGACCAGCGGGGCGAATCCGCCGGCCGGCGGGTGCGGTGGAGCCGTCGGCACCGGCCCGGACGCCGCCACCGCCGCGGGCTCCACCCCGGACGGCTTCACCGCAGCAGGCCCGTCGTCAGGCGCCGCAGCGGGCACCACGGCCGGCACCACCAGCGCCCACGCGAGCGGTACCGCGAGCCCGCCCAGCACCGTCGCCCCCAGGAACACCACCGGGAAGCCGAAGGTCTGCGCGCACCACACCCCCAGCGGCAGGCAGACCACCTGCGGGAGCCCCGCGGCGGCCCCGTACCAGCCGACCACCGCGGCCCGCCGGCCCGGCGGGGCCAGTTCGGCGGCCAGCGCGCTGCCCGCCACGGCGGCCATGCCGAACCCCGCGCCCCGGACGGCCGAGACGGCCAGCACCCACCCGAGCGCGGGCGACAGCAGGTAGGCCGCCGTCGGCAGGCTGAGCAGCAGGGAGCCGGTCACCAGCAGCCGGCGCAGACCGAGCGCCGGGACCAGCCGGCCCATGCACAGCTGCACCAGGATGCCCGCGCCCATGGTCACCCCGGTGGCCGCCCCGGCGCCGACGCCCGAGGAGCCCCCGGTCGCGGACCAGAGCGGCACCACCGAGAGCAACGGCGCGTAGTCGGAGAAGACGGCGAAGGTCGCGGCCAGCAGCAGGGGGAGGTTGCGCGCGCGGGTCACGCCCCGGCGCCCGGCTCCCCCGGCTCCGCGGAGCCGGACAGCGGTGCGCCCGCGTCGGCCGGTTCGCCCGCTTCGACCGGCCAGCGGGGCGAGCGTCCGAGCATCGCCAGGATCCGGTCCAGCCGGTCGGTGCTGCCGGTGGCCAGCCCCGGCCGGAAGGAGGACCCGGGCTGGAGCCGGTTGCTCCCGTCCGGCACCTCCTCGACGTACGGGAGCACCGCGTCGAGCAGTTCCGCCTCGTACGCGGCGGGCACCCCGATCGCGGCGGCCACGTCCCAGCCGTGCACCACGTAGTCGACGAAGTGGAAGCCGATCGCCGTACGGGCCGGGAACATCTGTCCGCCGCGCACCTCGGGCAGCCAGAACTCGGTGTCCAGCACGCCCTCCCGGGCGAAGGCCCGGGCGACCCGGGCCGAGGAGTCCCGGAAGGCACCGGCCCAGTCGTCGCCGAACTCGCGGTCCGCCCAGTCGGCGCGCTCGGTCCGCACGCCTTCGGCGGCGGCGGCGAAGCCGTGGTTCTGGCCGATCATGTGGGCCAGCAGCTTGTGCAGCGTCCACTCCGAGCAGGGGGTCGGCCGGTCGAGGTCGGTGGCCTCGACCCGGTCGACGATCTCCTCGGTGATCCGGAGCGCCCGCCGGTCCCAGGGCCGGATGTCGGGTGCGGTGGTGTCGGGCGCGGTGGTGTCGGGTGCGGTGGTGTCGGGTGCGGTGTCGATGGGGATCACCTGTCCTTCGACTGCGGGCCGGACGACGTGACGCGCTGCCCCGGCAGCGACTGGCTCTGGCCGCGGAACTCGGCGATCACCTTGCCGTCCGCCCGGCGCACCGTGACGTCGTAGATCCCGCTGCGGCCGAACCGGGAGCGCTCCACCGCCTCGGCGGCCAGCTCGTCCCCGGCCGAGGCCGGGCGCAGGAAGGTCACCTGGGCCGCCTGGGCCACGGTGGCGACGTCGTGGGTGTTGCAGGCGTAGGCGAAGGCCGCGTCGGCGAGCAGGAACAGGTACCCGCCGTGCGCCGTGCCGTGGCCGTTCACCATGGTGTCGGCGAGCTTGAGGTGCGCGGTGGCGCGGCCGGGGCCGACCTGGTCGATGGTGATGCCGAGCGACTGGCAGGTCCGGTCGTCGGCGTACATGGCCTCCGCGCAGCGCCGGGCGGTGGCCTCCGCCTCCGACGCCGCCGAATCACTGGTCATGGGTGGGCTCCTGGGGCTGTCGGGTCCTGGGCGCGGGGGGGGGGGGGGGGGGGCCCCCGCGCGCCCCCCCCCCCCCCCCCCAGCTGTGAGAGACTCAGGCGCGCGGGCGCGGCGGGCCCCCGCCCCGCGCGCACCCGCCCCCCC
>NZ_JBHYGR010000017.1:57901-72644 GCF_042738155.1 Kitasatospora sp. NPDC059088
GGGGGGCGGGGGGGGGGGGGGGGGGGGGGGGGGGGGGCGCGCGCCCCCCCGCCCCCCCCCCCCCCCCCCACCACAGCGATGTGACGATATATCAGTCGCTCGGGGCCGGTCAGCCGGCCGGAGCGATCTCCTCCGCCGCCCGCAGGCCCGAGCGGATCGCGCCCTCCATCAGGCCGAAGAACTCGGTGCTGGTCTCCGTGCCGGCCCAGTGCACCCGGCCGAACGGCTCGGTCAGCTGCGGGCCCTGGGCCAGCCAGTCGCCCGGCCCGAACAGCGCGGCGTAGCAGCCGCGGCTGTACTCCTCGTTGACCCAGTCGGTGACGTGGTAGCCGATCGGCTCGGGCAGCTGCGGGAAGAGCCGCCGGGCCTGGGCCAGGACGGCGCTGCGCTGCTCCTCGGCGGGCAGGGCCGCGAAGGTCTTGGCCTCGCTGCCGGTGACGAAGCCGGTCAGGATGCCGACGCCCTCGCCGGGGGGCGAGTCGTCCACGGTGGACAGCAGCGGCCCGTCGGAGCTGACCGACCAGCCGGACAGCCCGTGGTCGCGCCAGAGCGGCTTGGGGTGGATCAGGTGGACCTTGACGGCGCAGCCCCGCGCGGTGACCTCGCTCGACCGCGGCGCGGGCAGCTCCGGCCGGAACTCGACGGTGTCGGCCAGCAGCGGCGGCAGCGCGATGACCACGCTGTCGCCCTCGTGCACGCCCTGGTCGGTGTGCACCCGGACCCGGTCGCCGATCTGCTCGACCAGGCGCACCGGCCGGGAGAGCAGCACCCGGTCGCCGAGCTTGTCGGCCAGCAGCTCGCTCAGCCGGTGCGCGCCGCCGTCGACCCGCTCCTCCTGGGCGCCGCCCTGGAAGGCGTTGAGGTAGCGGATGCCGCCGCCGGAGTTCAGGTAGAAGGCCATGTGCAGCACCGACACGTCGGCCGGGTCGGCGGCCATCATCTCGCCGAGGAACAGCGGGAAGAACAGCCGGGCGTCGGGGTGCTGGACGTTCTGCTCGATCCACTCGGCCACGGTGAGCCGGTCCAGCCGCTCCGCGTCCGGGGTGAGGTGCGGGGCGTCCGCGCGGACCGCCTTGGTGACCTCGTCCAGCAGGTCGAACATCTCGCCGAGGGCGATCGGGCTGAGCGGCGGGAAGCGGCCGTCGGTGCTCTCCGGGTCGCCGCCCAGGGAGAACCGGCTCTGGCCGACCATGGTGGTGGGCGCGGTGGCCAGGCCGAGGCGCTCGATCAGCGCCTTGAGCTCGGTGTGGCGCTCGCCGAGGTAGGCGGCGCCCGCGTCGGCCCACTGGCCGGGGGCGACCTCCAGGCCGTGGGTGCGGCCGCCGACCCGGTCGCGGGCCTCCAGGACGGTCACCTCAACGCCTCTGGCGGCCAGTTCGGTGGCGGCGGTGAGTCCGGCCAGGCCGGCTCCGACAACGATGACGCTCATCGGGCCGCACCTTCGATCAGCTTGGCCAGGGCGGCCGGGGTCGGGGCGTCGATGAACTCGGCGATGCCGAACTCCGCGCCGAACTCGCGGGCGACCCCGCTGAGCACCCGGGTGGCGAGCAGGGAGTCCCCGCCCAGGTCGAAGAAGTCCGAGTCGGCGGTCACCTGGTCGGATTCCAGGACCCGGCCGAAGATGCCGATCACGCTGTCGACGGTACCAACGGTGGACACGGTCATTCTCCTTGCGTCAGTTGCTGGTTGTGTACATCTGGTGGGTCCGGCGCCGGTCGACCTTGCCGCTCGCGGTGAGGACGAGTTCGGGCACGACGGTGATCCGGGACGGTACGAGGTGGCTCGGTCCCGACGTGCGCAGGTACCGGGCGAGCCCGGCCGCGAGGGTGTCGGCGTCGGCGTGCGGACGGGGTGTCACATAGGCGACCAGGACGGTGTGGTCGCCCAGCGCGGCGCCGGTGGCGGCGGCGGCCGCCACGTCCGGGTGGGCGCAGATCTGCGCCTCGACCTCGCCCGGGCTGACCCGGATGCCGCGGACCTTGAGCTCGTCGTCCAGGCGGCCCTGGTGGACGAGGACGCCGTCCGGCTCCCGGCGGACCCGGTCGCCGGTGCGGAAGTAGCGCCCCGGCGCGCCGGGCAGGTCGAGTTCGGCGAACCGCTCGGCGGTGACCTCCGGCAGGCCCCGGTAGCCGAGCGCCAGCCCGTCCCCGCCGATCAGCAGCTCGCCGTCCTCGCCGATCTGCTCCCGGACGTGCGGCAGCGCCCGGCCGATCGGGACGACCCGGGCGGCCCCCGCGGCGACGGCCGGGCCGGCGAGCGGTCCGTGCAGGTCGATCGCGTGGGTGACCAGGGTGGTCTCGGTGCAGCCGTAGGTGTTGACCAGGCGGACGGCGTCGGCGCCGGGCAGCGCGCACCAGTCGTCGATCCGGGCCGGCCGGGCCGCCTCGCCGCCGATGACGACGGTGCGCAGGCTCTCCGGCAGGGCGGCCCGCTCCTCGGTCAGGTGGTTGACGAACTCGTGCCAGAACGCCGTGGGCAGGTCCAGCAGGGTGATCCGGTGCCGCTCGACCATCCGCAGGAAGCGCGGGAAGGAGGCCGAGTAGGCGTCCGCGTCGAAGACCAGGGTCGCGCCGACGGTGAGCGCGGGCAGGATCTCCTCGAAGCAGGTGTCCCAGTTGAGCGAGGCGAACTGGAGCACCCGGTCACCGGGGGCGACCGCGAACAGGGTGGCCAGCGAGGCCACCGAGGCGCCGATCGCCCGCCGCGGGGTGACCACCGGCTTGGGCTGCCCGGTGGAGCCCGAGGTGAACAGCAGGTAGGCGGGGGCGGCCGGGTCGGGCTCGGGCAGCCGGCCTTCCGGGAAGCCCTCGGGCTCCTCGCTGCCCGCGGCGTCGGACGGGTCCAGCACCGGCAGCCCGGCGGGCAGCCGCCCGGGGTCCGCGGCGATCGCGACGCGGACCCCGGCGGCCGCCAGCAGCGCGGCCGTGCGCTCCGGCGGGAACGCCGGGTCGATCGGGCAGTAGGTGCCGCCGGCCGCGAGCACGCCGAGCAGCGCCGCCACGGTGTCCGCGGAGCGGGAGGTCAGCACGGCCACCGTGCCGCGGTCCGCGCCGAGCCGGGCGGCGATCCGCCGTACCCGGCGCTCCAGTTCGCCGTACGTCACGGTCGACGTGTCGTCGACGACGGCGACGGCGTCCGGGTCGCGCCGGGCGGTGAGCAGGAACCGGCGGAGGACGTCCACCTCGGCCGGGTCGTAGCCGGCCGGCCGGTTGTCGTCAGTCATGGGAAGCACCTCGGGTAGACGTGAACCTGGACGTGAACCTGGACGTGAGCGGGGCGCGTGGACGGTCGGTCAACGGCGCGCCGACCCGGAGACGGGCACCGGCTCGCTCCCGTCGCGCTGCCGGCGCTGCTGCACCTGGAGACCTGCGGTGGCGGCCACCGCGAGCACCATCACGGCGATGCCGTACACCGTCGCGGTGGACTTCAACCCGATGTGGCCCACGGCCACCCCGGCGGCGACGGCCGGCAGGCTGAACCCCAGGTAGCAGACGACGTACATGCTGGCGATCAGTTCGGCGCGGACCTCCGGTCCGGCCAGCGGCCCGACGGTCTGGAAGGCGCTCAGGAAGCCCGTCCCGAAGCCGTACCCGGCGATCACCGTGCCGACGAAGAACAGCGGGGTGGAGGCCGTGGCCAGGGCGCCCAGGGTGGCGCCGACCCCGACGAAGAAGGCCACGAAGCCGAGGGTCATGGTCTGCCGCGGCGGGTGGTTGCGGCGCAGCAGCGAGCCGACCGCCCCCGTCCCGGTCAGCGCGAAGATGACCAGGCCGCCGATGACGTGGTTGGAGATGTGCAGGATGCCGGCCGCGATCGACGGGCCGAGCGACATGTAGAGGCCGCCCAGCGCCCAGACCGCGAACAGGCAGGGCACCACCACCAGGAACATCGGCCTGGCCTCGCGCGGGATGCCCGTCCGCGGCATCAGCGAGGCCACCGCGCCCGGCCGGCGCGGCGAGGTCTCGGCGAGCGCGGGGACGCCCAGCGCGCAGAGCACGAAGGCCGCGAGCAGCAGGGCGTACACCAGGGTCTGCGGGTGCGGCGCGTACTGGACCAGCAGGCCCGCGCCGAGCGCGCCCAGCGCCAGGCCGACGATCGGCGCGGCGCTGTTGACCAGCGGGCCGAGCCGGGGCCGGTGCTGCGGGGCGAGGTCCAGCATCGCGGCGCTGGTCGCCCCGGTCGCGGCGCCGGTGGCCAGGCCCTGGGCGATCCGGGCGGCCATCAGCCAGGCGACGCCGTCGGCGCGGATGAACAGCGCCATGCTGGCCACCTCGACGACGAGCGCGCCGAGCAGCACCGGCTTGCGGCCGATGTAGTCGGACAGTCCGCCGACCACGAGCAGCGCGACCAGCAGCGCGATCGCGTAGGCCGCGAACACCTCGGTCAGGGTGATCGAGGAGAAGCCCCACTTCGCCTGGTAGACCACGTAGAGCGGGGACGGCGCGCTGGAGGCGAACAGCAGCAGGCACTGGGTGGTGGCGATCAGCCAGAACGCCACCGGGCCGTGCAGCCCGCGGGGGCGCACCGCCGGGGAGAGGTGGTCACTCATGCTGGCTCCTTCACGCGTGGTTCTCCTGGTGGCGCCGCAGCACGCGGTCCACCAGCTGTTCGGCGGCACCCAGGTAGCCCTCGGGGGCCAGCAGGTCCTGGACGGTGACGCCGGCCGGCAGCTTGGCCACCAGGTCCGAGCGGGCCTCCATCACCTCGGTGAACGAGGCGGTGCCGGAGGCGGACCGGCGGGCGCACTCGGCCAGCAGCTTCTTCGCCTCGGCCTTGCCCAGCAGCGGGGCGAGGGCGACGTTCAGCCGCTCGGAGACGATCGAGCCGCCGGTGAGCGCCAGGTTCTCCCGCATCCGCTCCGGGAAGACCTCCAGGCCCTCGGCGAGCTCCACGGCCGTGTACGCCGCGCCCGAGGCCAGCCGCAGCGCCTCGCGCAGCGGCTGCCACTCGGCGTGCCAGGCGCCGGGCGCCCGCTCGTCCTCGGCCACCATGCTCTGGGCCAGGATCAGCGCGTGGGCGGGCAGTTGACGCGCGGCCGCCATGATGAGGGTGGCCAGCACCGGGTTGCGCTTCTGGGGCATCGCCGAGGAGACGCCACGGCCCGCGGCGGCCGGTTCGGCGACCTCGCCGACCTCGGTGCGGGACATCCCCTGGACGTCCAGGGCGAACTTCCCCAGCGTCCCGGTGACGGAACTGAGCACCCAGCCGAGGTCGTTCAGCGGGACGCGCAGGCTGTGCCAGGGGGCGGAGGGCTCGCGCAGGCCGAGTTCGGCGGCGAAGCGCGCCGCGAGCTCGATCCCGTGGCCGGGCCGGTCGGCCGGGGTGGCCCTGGCGTACTCCTGGTAGGCCGCCATCGTGCCGGCCGCGCCGCCCAGTTGGGCCGGCAGCAGGGCGGCGGTGCGGTCGACCCGCTCGAGGGTGTCCAGCACCGAGTCCAGCCAGCCGGCCGCCTTCAACCCGAAGGTGGTGGGCACGGCGTGCTGGGCCAGGGTGCGGGCGGCCATCGGGGTGGTGCGGTGCTCGTCGGCGAGCTTCGCCAGCGCCGCGGCCACCCGGGAGAGGTTCTGCCGGATGTCCGCCAGCACTCTCGCGCCGAGCAGCATCGCGGCCGAGTCCAGGATGTCCTGGCTGGTGCTGCCGAGGTGCACGTACCCGGCGGCGGCGGGGTCGACGGCGGCGACCGCCGCCGTCAGCTCCCGGACCAGGACGACGACCGGGTTGGCGGCGCCGCGGGCCTCGGCGGCCAGCTCGGCGACGTCGATCCGGGCTCTCGCGGCGCCCTCGGCGATCGCTCCCGCCGTGTCGGCGGGTATCACGCCGAGGGACGCCTGGGCACGGGCCAGCGCGACCTCGGTCTCCAGCATCGCGGCGACCCATGCCTCGTCGCCCAGGGTTCGGAGCGCGTCGGTGCCCGCCCAGACCGGTGAGAGCAGTCCGGAGTCGACGCTCACCGGTGCGCGGTCACTGCCGCTCGGTCGGCGTACGGTCGAATCGGACGCGGCCTGTTCGGGCACTGCGCGGTCCTCCTTCTGGATGGTTCAACTCAGGACTTTCTCAAGGAACTCGTCGGTACGACCGGCGGCCGGGGCCACCGGGTGGTGCGGTGGAGCCCGGCGCTCAGAGAGTGACCCGCACCCGCGCCGCCGACGGCGAGCGCTGGCCCGGTTCGGCCGACAGGCAGGCCCGGGCGATCGCGTCGGCGTCGCCGAGGATCACCGAGTCGACCCCGGGCCGGATCCCGGCCGCGGTCGCCCAGTGCACCGTCTCGGTCGGCACCCCGAAGGCGTAGCGGTACGGGTGCACCCGGCCCGCCGCGTCGACCAGCCGGTACGGGCGCTCGGTGACCGTCAGCCCGCCGGTCTCGACGTGCCCGTCGGTGCCGGTGGGGATCAGGTACGGCCGGCAGGCCCGGCGGTCCACCAGGTTGCGGACCAGCGGGTCCTCGGTGGTCCGGATGTCCACCTCGGGCAGCCGCGCCTCGATCAGCGCGGTCACCTCGACCTCCCCGCCCGGGACGGACGTGGAGTCGACGGTGAACCCGGCCCCCGCCGGTGCGGGCGTGACCCGCATGCCGGGGGCGAGCATGGTCACCACGCCCGCCTCGACCAGGGCGATCAGCTCCTCGATCCGTCTGGGCGGCGGACCGATCGAGACGTAGGCGTTGAGCGGGGTGTACCAGGACTGCAGCTCGTCGCGGTAGGACTCGCCGGTGATCCCGGCGTGGTCGACCAGCAGGCGGACCTCGTTGCGCAGGTCGCGCATGACGTCCAGGGCCGCTTTCAGCGCCCCGCCGACGTTGCCGCGCCGGGCCTCCACCAGGTCCTGCCGCAGGTGGCCGAGCAGCCAGTCCTGGAACTCGACCCGGCCGAGGAACTTGCGCTCCCCGTACGGCCGGGCGATCGCGTCCCAGTCCCAGCGGTCGGCCGGCCCGAGGCCGAACCGGCCGAGCAGCTCCTCGTCGTCCGCGCCCGGCGGCCGGTCGCCGTACTCCCGCAGGAAGGCGTCGGCCTGCTCGCCGCCGCGCCGCTCGGAGATCAGCGCGTGGTAGTAGACCCCGGTGACCTCGCGGTCGACCAGCGGCCAGATGTGCCGGGTGAACTCGACCTCCGCGCCCAGCCGGCGCTGCTCGCGCAGCACGTTGATCCGTTCCATGGTGCGGGAGCCCGGCCAGTGGCGGCCGAAGGCGCCCTTCTGGTTCTCGCCGCGCGCGTGGTACGGGATGCCGCGCCGGGAGCCGGCGTACATCAACGGCTCCCGGCCGGACGGGCGGTAGCGCAGCCGCTCGCCCTCCCGGACGAAGGTGCCGCCGCGGCCGGCGGTCAGCAGCGTCAGGTAGTCGAAGAAGTTGAGCCCCAGTCCCCGCAGCGCGACCGGCTGGCCGGGGGCGACGAAGTCCAGGTCCGCCTCGGCCGGGTTGGTCGGCGGCAGGTAGCCGAGGCCCTGGGCCCGGGCGTAGCCCTCCAGGCCCAGTTCGCCGGCGCTCGGCGGCATGTCCAGGTGCCCCTGGGCCAGGACGACGCTGTCCAGCAGCAGTCCGCTGCCGTCGTCCAGGGTGACGATCTGCGAACCGTCCTCGGCCTCGGTCAGGCTGACCGCGGTGTTGCGGTGCAGCCGGATCGAGACGTGGTCGGGGGCCGTGCTGATCAGGCGGTCGAGCACCCAGACCAGGTAGTGGCCGTAGAAGGCCCGGGAGGGGTAGGAGTCCGGGCCGAGCTCCGCGGCCTCCTCGCTCACCCACCCCGGGTACTCCAGGGGCGCCAGCTCGATGTCCAGCTTCGCCCACTCGTACAGGCTCGGTCCCGGACGTATCGGGCCTTCGCAGGTGACGCTCGGGTCGGTGAACATGGTGACCTGCGACGCCACCGTGTTCATCAGCAGTTCGGTCGGCTGCGTGATGTCCCAGACCCGACCGCCGCTGCCGACGAACGGATCCACCACGTGGATCACGACCGGGTGGCCGCCCTCCGTCGCGTTGACGGTTAACCGTTCCACGACGGAGAGCCCCCGGGGACCGGCACCGATGACGCCGATCACACGTGTCTGCTTCTCTCCTGACATAGCTCTTCCTGGTAGCCGTGAAGGAGTGGAGGTGGAGCCGGACTACTGCTGGGCGGCATCGGCCGTCAGCGCGGTGGCGTAGCGGGTGCGCAGCTCGCGCTTGAGCACCTTGCCGGTGGGGCCGGTCGGGAAGTCGCCCTCCTGCTCGGCCACGAAGACCGCGGCCAGCTCGGCCAGGCCGGCCGCCGCCATGGCCTTGTTCGCCGCGTCGAGGATCCTGGCCGGGTCGGTGCCGAGCGCGCCCTGCTGGAGCCGGACCACGGCGATCGGCTGCTGGCCGTCACCGAGCGCGCCGGGCACGCCGATGACCGAACAGTCCATCACCAGGTCCTCGCAGTCGGCGATCAGCACCTCCTCCAGCGGGAGGCTGTAGACCGGGCCCGCGGCGGTGTTGATCACGTCGACCGTGCGGTCCAGGTGGTAGAACCGGCCGTCCTCGGTGCGGCGGGCGATGTCGCCGGTCAGCCAGTAGCCGGCCAGCTCGAAGCTGCTGGTCAGCTCCGGGTCGTTCCAGTAACCGGGGGTGCGGGACGGGGTCTTGACCGCGAGGTAGCCGACCGTGCCGTCCGGCACCTCGTTGCCGTCGTCGTCCAGGACGGCGGCGTGCTCGACCACCTCGACCGGCAGGCCGACGCAGCGGTCGTCGCGGGGCGTCTCCGGGGTGGTGACCTGGCCGAACAGCGCCATGCCCATCTCGGAGGAGCCCAGGCCGTCGACGAACCGGGAGCCGGGCAGCACCGCCTGGCCGGCGGCGCCCTCGGGGAGCAGCCAGGGCTGGATCAGGCCGGAGGGCCGCTCACCGAGCCGCACCAGCCGGCGGATGTGGCCGAAGTGCGCCGAGTCGCCGGTGTTGAACCAGGTGTGCACCTTGGCGGCGGCCTCCACCGGGGCCTCGCCGGTGGCGAGTTCGACGAAGGTGCGGGCGAACGAGGCGACCATGGTGGGCTGGAAGGCCTTCATCACCGGCTCCACCGCGGTGCGCCGCCAGTCGCCCATGGTCAGGGTGGGCAGGCCCAGCAGGATCGTGGTGAGCAGGTAGCTGAGACCGCCGGCGTGGGTGTGCGGCATCAGCGACAGCAGCCGGTCGTACGGCTCGGCCGGGAAGCGCACCATGCGCGTCTCCTTGCCGACCCAGAACTGGCGGTGGGCCACCATGGTGGACTTGGGGGTGCCGGTGGTGCCGGAGGAGTGGATCAGCCCCACCACGTCCTCGGCGGCGTGCCGGAACGGGTAGACGTCCGGGAGCGTGCCCGACTCGGGGTCGTGCGCGCGGATCTCCGCGGACGGCACGATGAACCGGGGCCGCGGCTGCCCGGGCTTGTAGGCCGCCGAGATCAGCCGCGGGTCGTCCGCGACCAGGCCGACCACGCCGACGTGGTCCAGGTAGCGCTTGGCCGTCGCGATCGGCATCGCGTCGTTGACCAGCGCCGGGACGGCGCCGAGCGCGGTGAGCGCCAGGAAGTGCAGGATCGGCTGGAGGCCCTCGGCGATGTAGAGCGCGACCGGCTCGCCGGGCCGCACGCCGTTCGCCCAGTACCAGCGGGCGTACTGGTCGCGGATGGCCGCCAGCTCGTTCAGGCTGTACCCGCGCAGCGCGACCTGCCCGCGCTCGTCCGTCCGGTGGCTGTAGACCAGCGGCACGTCGGTGTTCGGGTTGTACTTGAGGGCGTACTCCAGGAAGTTGCCGGCCCCCAGGTCGGGATCGACCAGGAACTTCTGCCGCACCGGGAGCGGCGCGATGGGGCTGAGGTCACTCATGGGAGCTCCTGGTGCTCGGGACGGTTTCCGACACTGCGACGTGGGAGCGCCACCACTCGCGCCCCGCCTCGCCGAGGGTCTGGATCGGGTCGTAGTACTCGTACGACTTGGCGAGCGCGTACGGGTCGTCCTGTTCCAGTGAGGTCACGTAGTTCTTGGACCAGTACGAGATGCCGCGCTCACGGTCGTAGTGCTCGGTCTGGTGCACCCAGCGCTTGCCGACGAACGGCACGTCGCAGACCAGCCGGGGCGTGGCGAAGCCCGGCAGGTACCCCATGACCGCCTGCTGCAACGCCTGGGTCTCCCACAGGGCGAGGCGCCAGTGCTCGGCGTTCGGGATCATGTCGCAGAGGTAGAAGTAGTACGGCATCACCCCGGCGCCGTCGAGCAGCGCGAAGCACAGGTCGAGCAGCGACTCGGGGGTGTCGTTGACCCCGCGCAGCATGACGCCCTGGTTGCGCACGTCGCGCACGCCGAGGTCGAGCATGCTCCGGGCGGCCCGCGCGTTCAGCGGGGTCACCTGCTGCGCGGAGTTGGTGTGGGTGTGCACGGCCAGGCTGACGCCGCGCTCGCGCGCGGTGGCGGCCAGCCGGCCCATGGTGCGCTGGGCGTCGTCGCTGAGCCAGTGCTGCGGCAGGTCCATCAGCGCCTTGGAGGCCAGCCGGATGTCCCGGATGTGGTCCAGCTCCAGCAGCGCCGAGACGAAGGACTCCAGCCGGGGCCACGGCACGTTGGCCACGTCGCCGCCGGAGACCACCACGTCGCGGACGGACGGCGTCCGGCGCAGGTAGTCCAGCATGGCGTCGTGGCGGTCGGCCTGCTTGACCGTGAACTTCAACTTGAGGATCTGCGGCGTCGAGTTGCCGACCAGGTCCATCCGGGTGCAGTGCCCGCAGTACTGGGGGCAGGTGGAGACCAACTCGGCCAGCACCTTGGTCGGGTAACGGTGGGTCAGTCCCTCGACCACCCACATCTCCGCCTCGTGCAGCGAGTCCCGCGAGGCGTAGGGGTGCGAGGGCCACTCCGGGTCCCGGTCGGAGAACACCGGCAGCATGTGCCGGCGCACCGGGTCCGCGTACATGCTCTCGGCGTCCGGTTCGGCGTGCGGCACCATCATGCTGAGCACGTACGGCGGCAGCAGCAGCGACATGGTCGCCCGCTCCGCCTGGTCGCGCTCCACGTCGAGGTAGAACTCCTCGGACAGCAGGTCGCCGTAGGCCGCCCGGAGCTGGCGGACGTTCTTCACGCAGTGCACACGCTGCCACTGCGGATCGTGCCACTCCTGCTCGGTCACCTCGCGCCAACCGGGGATCCTCCGCCAGTCGGGCTCCACCAGGGCTCTGTACCGATATGAGTAAGGCTGTTGCAACACACTTCCCCCGCAACATCGGTGTAGTGGGAAAAACCGGCGCGGTCGTGACATGGGAAGGAGCGGCCCGAAGCCGCCCGTCGGAAATCCCGTCAGGAAAGTGAGTGAAAGTCGCTCGGAGCCGAGGAGATACGGCTCGCTCAATCCCCCGTGTCACGGCACAGCTCGGTGCCTTGCCGGGATTGATCCTGCGCCGTCCGGGAGCGGCGATCAAGCACGATTCCCGAATCGATCCATCAGCCCACCAGATCGTTGCAGGTCAGCGGTTCTGCGCCGCTCCCCCCTCCGTGAGCGACAGCACATACTGTTCACATTCGCCCACTCCCGCCCTCCCGGGGAGCTCCTGACGGACAGTGCGGCCGCCGCCACCGGGTGGCCTACCCGTTCGGGTACCCCCGTAGTACAGCCCGCCCGGGCGCACCACCGACCTGCCCGAACACGCCTGTTCCGCGCCGTCGGCGACCAGAAGACTCCAGGTGTCAGGTCAACGGCTGGCCGCCGGGTTCGGCGGGGCGGTGAGGAGAGGGCGGCATGGTGACTGCGGGCGGGGCCTGGTGGTCGGACGCGGGCGGCTACGTGCCCGAGGTGCTGGAGGCGCTGGCGGCGCACCCCGACAAGGTGGTGCTGCGCTACCCGGGTACGGAACTGACCGCGGCGGACTACCTGCGGGCCGTCACCGGCACCTACCGCACCCTGCGGGCGAACGGCGTCGGGCGCGGCACCGTGGTCGCCGTGCTCACCGCGCCCAACAGCCCGGACATGCTCGGCGTGCGGCACGCCGCCCACCTGGCCGGCGCCGCGGTCTGCTACCTGCGCTCCACCAACCCGGGCACCAGCACGGCCATGCTGCCGCTCGCCGACCAGCTCGGCATCGTGCGGGACACGGGGGCGAGCGTGCTGTACGCCGACCGGACCAGCGCGGCGCGGGCCGCCGAACTGGCCGAGCGCTCCGGCGCGGTCCTGGTCGGCCCCGGACAGGACGGGTCCGCCGGGACGGCGCCCACCGACGACCCCGGGGCCGTCGCCCCGGCGTGCGGGGAGCCCGACGACCTGGCGGTCATCATGTTCACCAGCGGCAGCACCGGTCGCCCCAAGGGGATCCGCAAGTCGCTGCGGTCCTGGGAGGGCACCGTGCGGATCGCGGTCGACACCCCCGCGGAGGCCCCCGAGATCACGGCGCTGTTCAGCACCCCGCTGAGCCACAGCGCCGGACTCCTGGTCGACGGCGCCCTGGCGGTGGGCGGCAGCGTCGTGCTGCTGCCGGAGTTCGACGCGCGGCAGGTGGTGCGCGCCGTCGTCGAGCACCGCGTCACCCGCACCTTCATGGCCACCACCCAGCTGTACCGGCTGCTCGACCACATCGACGACCTGGGCCACCGCGACGCCTGGTCGGCCGGACTGGCCGGCCTGCGGAGCCTGAGCTACAGCGGGACGTCGGCGGCGCCCAGCCGCCTCGCCGCCGCGCACGAGGTGTTCGGCCCGATCCTGCTGCAGCTCTACGGCACCACGGAGAGCGGCCGGATCAGCTACCTCGACCCGGCCGGGCACGCCGACGCCGGCCTGGCCGCCACGGTCGGCCGGGTCTTCCCCGAGGTCGAGCTGGAGGTGTGGGACCCGGACACCGGGGTGCGGCTGGCCGACGGCCAGGTCGGCGAGATCCGGATGCGCTCCCCGCAGCTCATGGACGGCTACCTCGACCCGGCCCTGGACGCCGGCGTACTGCGCGACGGCTGGTACCGCACCGGCGACATCGGCTACCGCGACGACCGCGGCCACCTCCACCTGCTCGACCGGGTCTCCGACGTGGTCAAGGTCGACGGGGTGAAGATCTACCCGGCCGTGGTCGAACGCGAGTTGCTGACCGTCCCCGGCGTCGCCCTCGCGGCCGTCTACGGAGTGCGCGACGCCGACGGCACCGAGCACCTCCACGCCGCCCTGACCTGCCGCCCCGGCACGCCCGTCGACCCCGAGACGGTGCGCAAGCACATCAGCGCCGACCTCTCGCCGGCCCTGGCCCCCGAGCTGGTCCTGGTGCTCGACGAACTCCCCATGAACCCGACCGGCAAGCCCGACAAGGCGCGGCTGCGCGAGTACAGCGCCGCCGCCACCGCCTGAGGCACCGCGCCGGCCCGACTCCCGTACCGGTCAACCCCCGTACTGATCAAGCCACTTTCACGTCGTGTCGAACGAGAGGAACTCCCATGCCCCGGCACCTCGACTACTTCACCCAGCAGCTCACCGAGGAGCAGCGCCGCACCCGCACCTTCCTGGAGATCGGCCGCCGCGCCGGCAACTTCCCCAGCGCCATCGCCCGCACCGCGGACGAGGAGAACGAGATCACCGTCTGGTGCAGCAACGACTACCTCGGGATGGGACAGCACCCCTCCGTCCTGGCCGCCGTCCACGACGCCGTGGCCCGGTTCGGCGCCGGCTCCGGCGGCTCCCGCAACATCGGCGGCACCAACCACCGCCACGTGGAGCTGGAGCGCGAACTCGCGGACTGGCACCGCAAGGACGCGGCACTGCTCTTCGCCTCCGGCTACACCGCCAACGACGGCGCGCTCGCGGTGATCGCGGGCAACCCCAAGGGCACCGTCGTCTTCTCCGACGAGCTGAACCACGCGTCGATGATCGACGGCCTGCGGCGCAGCGGCGCCCAGAAGCGCATCTTCCGCCACAACGACGTCGCGCACCTGGCCGAACTCCTCGCGGAGACCGACCCGGAGGCGCCCAAGCTGATCGTGCTGGAGTCGGTGTACTCCATGTCCGGTGACGTGGCGCCGCTCGCCGAGATCGCCGACCTGGCCGAGCAGTACGGCGCGACCACCTTCCTCGACGAGGTGCACGCCATCGGCATGTACGGCCCCGAGGGCGCGGGCATCGCCGCCCGTGAGGGCATCGCCCACCGGTTCGACGTCATCATGGGCACCCTCGCCAAGGGCCTCGGCACCGCCGGCGGCTACATCGCCGGGCCGCAGGACCTGGTCGACGCGGTGCGCACCATGTCGCGGGCGTTCGTCTTCACCACCTCGCTGCCGCCCGCGACCGCGGCAGGCGCCCTGGCCGCGGTGCGCCACCTGCGCGGCTCCGACGCCGAGCGGGAGAGCCTGGCCCGCAACGCCCAGCTGCTGCACCGGCTGCTCCAGGAGGCCGACGTGCCGTTCCTGTCGCCCGACTCGCACATCGTCTCGGCGCTGGTCGGCGACGACGCCCTGTGCAAGGAGGCCTCGGCGCTCCTCCTGGACCGGCACAAGCTGTACGTCCAGGCCATCAACGCCCCCAGCGTCCGGGCGGGCGAGGAGCTCCTGCGGATCGCCCCGTCGGCGACCCACACGGAGGCCGACGTGGAGAAGTTCGCCGAGGCCCTGGCGGGCATCTGGCAGGAGCTGGGGATCGCCACCGCCTCCGACCGCGCGGCCGGGCACACCACCGCGAAGGAGCTTGTGTGACCCGCTCCCTGGCCGCCGGGGGCGCCCATAACGCGGGCCGGCGGCCCGGCCCGCCCGCCCCGGGGGCGGGGCGCGCCCCGGGCCCCGTCGCCGATGGCCTCCAGCGACT
>NZ_JBHYGR010000017.1:72654-104244 GCF_042738155.1 Kitasatospora sp. NPDC059088
CGCGCCCGCGCGCCCCCCCCCCCGCGCGGGTGGGGGGGGGCCGGCGCCCCGGCGCGCGCGGGCGCCCCCCCGCCCCCCCCCCCCCCCCCCCCGGACCGTCCGGCCCTGGTCCAGGACGACACCGTCGTCACCTACGGGCAGCTGTGGGACCGGGCCCGCCAGTACGCCGCGGTGCTGCGCCACCACGGCGTCGGCCCCGGCGACCGGGTGGTCCTGCTCCTGCCCAACTCCCCCCGCTTCCCGGCCGCGTACTACGGGGTCCTGGCCCTGGGCGCGGTCGTGGTGCCGATGAACGCGCAGTCCCGCACCGCCGAGGTGGAGTTCGTCCTCAAGGACTGCGACGCGCGCGCCCTGGTCTGCGAGGGCACCGTCGTCGGGCAGGGCGGGCCGGCCGCCTCGGCCGCCGGGATCGCGCTGTTCACCGTGGCGGACGACCGCTCCGGCGGGATCGACCTGGACGCCCCCCACCCGGGGCAGCCGGTCGACGGGCACGTGGCGGTCGCCCCGGACGACCTGGCGGCGATCCTCTACACCTCGGGCACCACGGGCCGCCCCAAGGGCGCGATGCTCACCCACCGCAACGTCGTCACCAACATCGAGGTGACCGCCGTCTCCCCGTTCGGGGTCCAGGACGACGACGTGCTCTACGGGTGCCTGCCGCTGTCGCACACCTTCGGGCAGGTCTGCGTCATGGGCACCTGCTTCCTGGCCGGCGCCACCCTCGTCCTGGCGCCCCGGTTCGCCGCCGAGCAGGCCCTCCAGGAGATGGCGCGCCACGGCTGCACCGTCTTCATGGGCGTGCCGACCATGTACCACGCGCTGCTGGAGGCGGTGGCCGCGGGCGCGCCCGCGCACCGGCTGCGGCGCGCCTACAGCGGCGGATCCGCCCTGGCCGTGCCCGTCCTCAACCAGGTGCGGACCGTCCTCGGCTGCGAGGTGTACGAGGGGTACGGCCTGACCGAGACCTCGCCCTGCGTCTCGTACAACCACCCGGGGACGCCGCCGCGGCCCGGCACCGTCGGGCTGCCGGTCACCGGCGTGGAGGTGGCCGTCGCCCGCGCCGACCTGGAGGGCCGCGTCGAACTGCTGCCCGTGGGCGAGGTGGGCGAGGTCGTCGTCCGGGGCCACAACGTGATGGCCGGCTACCTCGGCCTGCCGAAGGCCACCGCCGAGGTGCTGGTGGACGGCTGGTTCCGGTCCGGGGACCTCGGGCGCCTGGCACCGGACGGCTACCTCACGCTGGTGGACCGGAAGAAGGACGTGATCATCCAGGGCGGCTACAACGTCTACCCGCGCGAGGTCGAGGACGTGCTGCTGCGCCACCCGGGCGTCGAGCAGATCGCGGTGGTGGGTGTCCCCGATCCGGCCCGCGGCGAACAGGTCTGCGCCGTCGTGGTGCGCCGGGACGGCTTCGGCACCGACCCCGAACTCGTGGACGGACTCGACGAGTTGGCCCGCCGGGAGTTGACCGGCTACAAGCGGCCGCGCCGGGTGGAGTTCGTCGAGCGGCTGCCGCTCGGCCCCAGCGGCAAGGTCCTCAAGCGCGAGCTGGTCACGCTGCTGCTGGCTTCGCCAGCAGGCCGAGTTCCATCGCCCTGACCACGGCGAGGGTGCGGTTGGGGCTGTTGAGCTTGGCGAGGATGTTCCCCATCAGCCGCTTGACACCGTTCTCCGAGATGCCCAGTGCGCGGGCGGCCTGCTTGTTGCTCAGGCCGCCCGCGACCAGTTCCAGGACCTGGGTCTCCCGCGCCGTCAGCGCGACCGCGGGGCCGGGGTCGGCGGGCACCAGCAGGCGCCGCGCCAGGCTCGCCGACACGTGGAAGCGCCCGGCGGACACGTCGGCGACCGCCTCCCGCAGCAGGCTGAGGTGGAGGGCCGACCGGTCCACGAAGCCGTGCACGTGCGGGGCCCAGGCCGGGGTCATCCGCTCCTCGGGGCCGACCAGGACCACCAGCCGCACGTCGTGGTCGCGCAGCCGCCGGGCCGGCGCCGCGTCCGGGGCCTCCGCCAGCTCGGCCGCGGAGGTGAGCAGGAGGTCCGGCGACAGCTTCGGCGCCGCCTCCGCGGCGTCGGCGACGGTCGGGTAGCTGAAGATGCTCGCGATCGACTCCAGGGAGTGCAGCATCCCTTCGAGCCCGTAGCGGTGGATGTCCTTGCGGACCGCCAGGGCCACGGTGAGGCCCGGCGAGGACGGAAGCGTCGGAAGGTGCATGATCTCCTTCTCCTGTGCGTACGAGGGTGGGGCCTCGGGTCGTGCGAGGGTGGCCGCCCCGGACGGGGCGGCCACCCTCCTTGCTTGTCAGGACCGGTCGGTCAGGACCGGCTCGCCCTCGGGCCGGGGAGCGGCCGTCGGGACGCTCTGCGGGACGACGGCCGCGGGGGCCTGCTGCCGCACCAGCCAGAGGCCGGTGAACACGGCGCTCACCAGGGTGACGACCCCGGCGGTGAGGAACGCGGTGTTCAGACCGCTGCTGTAGGAGGCGCCGTGCTCCTGACGCGTGCGCACGATGGCGCCGAGCACCGCGACCCCGAAGACCGCGCCGATCTGCCGCGTGGTGCTGCTGATCCCCGAGGCGAGGCCGCCCTCCTGGACACTGACCGAGGATATGGCCGCCCCGGTCAGCGGGGACATGGTGAGGCCGAAGCCGACACCGGTGACCGCCAGGCGCCACCACACGTTCAGGTACGGCGTGTCCGTGTGCACGGCGGCCATCGTCACCAGCCCGGCCCCGGCCAGGACCAGGCCCACGGTGACGACGCTGCGGAAGCCGAACCGCGCGGCGATCCGGGCGGCGTACGGGCTGCACACCACCATCGCGAGCGTGCACGGCAGCGTCTCCATCGCCGAGCGCAGCACCGAGTGGCCCTGCACGGTGGCGAAGAACTGGGTGAAGAAGAAGCCCGAGCCCATCAGACCGAAGCCGACCACGATCATCGCCGCGTTGGAGACGGTGAACAGCCGCAGCCGGAACAGGCGCAGCGGCAGCATCGGCCTGGCCGAGCGGGCCTCGACGACCAGGAACAGCACCAGCAGGACGACCGACGCGGCGAAGCAGGACAGGATCAGCGGCGCCGTCCAGCCCTTGTCACCGGCCTCGGTGAGCCCGAAGGCCAGCGTGCCGACGACCAGGAGCGCCAGCACCTGGCCGGGCACGTCGAGCGGGGGTGCTTCGGGGTTGCGCCGGTCCGGAAGGATGCGCGCGCCCACGATCAGCGTCACCACGCCGATGGGGATGTTGATCAGGAAGATGGCACGCCAGTCGAAGGCCTGCACCAGCAGGCCGCCGGCCGCGGGCCCGACCGCGAGGCCGATGCCGCTGAACGTGGCCCACTGGCCGATCGCCTTCACCCGGTCCCCCGGTGCGGGGTAGCCGGAGGCGAGCAGCGCGAGGCTGGCGGGGCTGAGCGCCGCGGCCCCGATGCCCTGGAGGATGCGGGCGGCCAGCAGCCAGCCGACCGAGGCGGACAGGCAGCACGCCAGCGAGGCGAGCGTGAACACCGCCATGCCGCCCAGGAAGATGCGCTTGCCGCCGAAGCGGTCCGCGAAGACGCCGCCGGCCAGCAGCAGCATCGCCACCGCGAGCACGTAGGCGTTCACGATCCACTGCAGCCCGGTCAGGGTCGTGTCCAGGCGCTTCTGCATGTCCGGCAGCGCCGCGCTGGTGATGGTGTTGTTGAGGAGGACCATGAACTGCCCGATGCAGGTCACGGCGAGTAGGGCGACCCTGTTGTGGGGACGGATCCCGTCGGACACAGGGGTGGCTCCTTATCGAGAGTCGGGGTTCTGGGACGCGGGGAAGGAAGGGTCGGGGTCGGACGGGTGGTCAGGTGCTCGGGTGCTCGGCCGGTCGGGCGGGGGCGGAGCCGGGTCAGTCCGCGCCGTACATCGACTCGATGGCGTCCGCGTGCAGCTCGGCTATCGCCGTCCGGCGCAGGCTGAGCTTCGGCGTCAGCTCACCGCTCTCCGGCGTCCACGGGCCGGGCAGCAGGCGGTACTTCTTGATCTGTTCGACCCGGGCGAGGACGGCGTTGGCCTCGGCGACGGCCTGGTCGAGGGCGGCCCGGACGGCCGGGTGGCGGGCCGGGTCGGCCAGCTCCGCCGCGTCGACCCCGTTGGCCCGCGCCCAGGTGGGCAGGGCGTCCTCGTCCAGGACGAGCAGCGCGGTGACGTACCGTCGGCGGTCGCCGATGGCGGCGGCCTGGCCGATCAACGGGTGGGCGCGCAGCAGGGATTCCAGTCTGGTCGGGGCGATGTTCTTGCCCCCTGCGGTGATGATCAGCTCCTTCTTGCGGTCGGTGATGGTGACCAGGCCGCGGTCGTCCACGGCGCCGACGTCGCCCGTGGGCAGCCAGCCGTCGGCGTCGGTGGCGGGGTCGAGGCCGCCGTCGGCGCGCAGGTAGCCCGCGCACACCACGGGGCCGCGCAGGAACAGCTCGCCGTCGGCACCGGTCCGGATCTCGATACCGGGCCCCGGACGGCCGACCGCGCCGAGCGCGAAGACCTCCGGCGTACTGACGGTGGCGGCCCCAGTGGTTTCGCTGAGCCCCCACACCTCGTAGACGGAGAGCCCGAGCCCGGCCAGGAACTCGAGCACGGCGGTGGGAATGGGCGCCGCGCCGCTGAGGGCGCGGTGACAGTCGTCGAGCCCGATGGCGGCTCGCAGCGGCTGCAGCACGACATCGTCCAACTTTTCATACTGGGAAGCAAGTTCGTTCGGGACCGACCGCCCGGCCGACCGCAGCCGGTACACCTCGACGGCGGTCTCCCGCGCCTCGTCGACGGCCGCGGCCTCCGCGGGCGGCAGCGCCGCGAGCCGGGCGCGCGCCGCGACCGCCAGCTTCTCCCACACCCGCGGCACGCCGAAGAGCGCGTGCGGGCGCACCGCCCGCAGGGCGGAGGCCAGTTGGGCCGGGTCGTCGCAGATGGTGACGTGGCCCGCGTTACAGATCGGCATGTAGATGCCCAGCACCCGCTCGGCGATGTGCGCCAGCGGCAGGTGGGCGATCGTGCGCGGGTGCGCGGGCACGGGGACGAGGCGGTCCTGCATCATCGACTCGTGGATGACGTTGCGGTGCGAGAGCACCACGCCCTTGGGGTCGCCGGTGGTGCCCGAGGTGTAGACGACGGTCAGGGGCGTGTCGGGCGTCGCGGTGTCGGTCAGCTCGTCGAAGGCGCGCTCGTCGGGCAGTTCGCGGGTCAGCTCGGCGTACGTGACGTACCGCGGGTCACCCGCGGGGACGGCCGCCGGCTCCACCAGCACGACCGCGCGCAGCCCCTGCATCTCCGTCAGCACCGGCTGCCAGCGCCGCAGTTGCTCGGCGCCCTCCAGGACCACGACGGTGGCCGCGCTGTGCCGGGCCACGAAGCGCAGCTGTTCGGTGCTCAGCGTGTCGTAGGGGGTGCAGGCCAACGCGCCGAGGTGGACGGCGGCCAGGTCGGTGATCCAGTGCTCGGGCCGCTTGGACATCGCGATCAGCACCCGCTCGCCGCGGGACAGGCCGAGCCCGGCCAGGCCGTGGGCGAGCGCGGCGGTCTCGGCGCGCAGCTGCGACCAGGTCCGGGTGGTGGCGTCGGGGCCGGTGCCGCCGGTGAGCGCGGGACGGCCGGGGAAGGCGCGGGCGTTGCGGCGCAGCAGCCGGGTGATCGTCAGGTCCCCGGTGTCGACGGACGGTCGGGGCGGTGTCGCCGATGCCACGGCGGGCTCCTTCGGTTGCGGGGGTCGTTCCTGGGTCACTCGGCACCGTCGCGGCCGCGCGGGCGCACCACCAGGGGGAGGCTGCGCGGGTACGGCAGGGAGCTCGTCGCCATCCGGATCCGGGCGCCGGGCGCGATGCGCAGCTGCCAGCGGGCGGCGAGGGTGGCCAGGGCGACGGTCATCGTGGTCGCGGCGAGGTGCTCCCCGATGCAGCGGTGCGCTCCGACGCCCCAGGGGACGTAGGCGCCGGGCGGCGGGGCCTGCTCGGGGTCGGCCGCGGCGCGCTCCGGGTCGAAGCGGTGCGGGTCCGGGTAGACGGCCGGGTTGCGGTGCACGGCGCGCGGGCTGTAGCCGACCTCCGCGCCGGCCGGGACGAGGGTTCCGGCGAGGACGACGTCGTGCCGGGCGCGCCGGGTGGAGAGCATCGGCGCGTGCAGCCGCAGCGTCTCGTCCACGACCTTGCGGGTGTACGAGAGCTCCCTGACCCGGTCGTAGCCGAGCGGCCGACCGTCCAGGACGCGGGCGGCCTCGTCGTGCAGCCGCTGCTGGACCTCGGGCCGGACGGCCGTCTCGAAGACCGCCCAGGTCAGCGTGGTGCTGGTGGTCTCCAGGCCGGCGAAGACCAGGATCAGGGCCTCGCCGCGGATCTCGTGGTCGGTGAAGGGGCGTCCGGTGTCCGGGTGGGTCGCCTTCAGCAGGATGTCGAGCACGTCGGGCACCGGGCCGGGGTTGGCCCGCCGGTCCCGGATCAGCGCGTCGATGACGGCGTGGAAGCGGCCCATGGCGGCCTGGAAGCGCCGGTTGGCTGGGGTCGGCAGGGTCGTCAGGGCCTCGGGGAAGACGGTCCCGGCGAGCAGCTTGCCCGAGATCAGGCTGAGGGTGTGCCGGATGTCGCGCACCACGGCCGGGGCGAGGTCCGCGCCGAACAGGGAGCGCAGCACCACGGCGGCGACGAAGTCGGAGACCTCCTCGTCCGCCCGGACCGGCGTGCCGGGCCGCCAGGCGCCGAAGCGCCGCTGCGCCTCCTCGACGATGGCCCCGGTGTGGTCGCGCACGCTGGTGCGGCTGAACGCGGGCTGGAGGGTGCGCCGCTGGTGCCGGTGGCCCGCGCCGTCGGAGGCGATCGGCGGGTTCCCGAAGTGCCCGGCCAGGACGTCGAAGAAGCGGCCGCGTTCGAAGGCCGCGGTGTCGACCTGGATGCGGTGCACCAGGGCCGGGTCGTTGGCCAGGTACAGGCCGACGGGCCCGAACCCGACCCGCACCAGCGGGTCCCCGGTCCTGGTGGACTCGAAGAAGGACAGCGGCCGGCGCAGCAGTGCGGGCACGTGGCCCAGGACGGGTACCCGGCCGGGGGCCGGCGGGCAGGGGGCGGTGGTGGTCGCTGGCATGGTGCTACGGGCTCCTCGTCGTTGCCTGGGCGGCGGGTTCCGCGGTCAGTGGGAAGCGCCGGGCACGGTGCCGACGGCGAGCACGTTGCCCTCGCTGACGTAGCCGTCGGGGTCGTCCAGCGGGTGGGCGGGGTCGGCCGGGTCGGCGAACCGCCGCCACCCGTCGTCGAGGCCGAGGGCCAGGGCCTGCCCGGCCAGTTGCGCGCACGCGGCCTTGTAGAAGTCCTGGGCGGCGGGGGCCAGGGGGGCGTGGTGCTCGATCAGGACGGTCCGCCCGCGCACCCCGGTGAGCCCGGCGCTCCTGAGGTGCCGCTGGAGCTCGCGGGTGCGCAGGAGTTGCCGGGCGTAGCCGGGGCGCGCGCCCGCGGCGCGGAAGAAGTCGGTGAACAGGTAGGGGTCGGCGGGCCGGGCGGTGATCAGGTGGGCGTCCAGGTCCTTGACCGCGACGGTGCCGCCGGGGCGGACGACCCGGATCAGCTCCGCGAGCGCCCGGTCGAGTTCGTCGTCGTCGAGGTACTGGACGGTGTTGGCGCACCAGACGGCGTCGAAGCCGTCGTCCGGGAAGGGCAGGTCCAGCAGGTCCGCCGTGCGGACCTCGGTGGGGCAGGGCAGCCGCCAGGCGGCCGCGCGCTCGGCGGCGAGCGCGGCGTTCTCCTCGGCCAGGTCGACGGACGTGATCCGGCCGCCGGCGCCGACCAGCGCGGCCAGGTGCGGCAGGAAGTCGCCGGGGCCGCAGCCCGCGTCCAGGACGTGCTGTCCGGGGCGCAGGCCGGCCCGGCCGAGCAGGTCCAGATAGGTCTCCTCGCAGGCGCGGAAGTGCGCGTCGACGATGGCGTGGTGGGTGAAGCCGAGGCCGGTCGAGGAGGTGTGCCCCCAGGCCTCGTGGTCCTCGGTCAGCACGCCCGGGCCCCGCTCCGGGCGTCCGCCGTGGCGTCGACCTCGGCCAGCAGGCCGCGGAGGGCGTCGGTGACCGCCTCGGGGGCCTCCAGGGGCTGGAGGTGGCCCGTGCGGGTGAGGGTGATCAGGCGCCCCTGCGGCAGCGCGTCCGCGACGTACCGGGACTCCTCCGGGGCGACCAGGGCGTCCTGCGCGCCGGCGATCACCAGGGCGGGCACCCGGGCCGCCCGCAGGACGTCGGTGGAGTCGGGGCGGGCCGCGATCGCCCGCTGGGCCCAGGCCAGCGCGGCGGGGTCGGCGGCGCGCGCGTCGGCGAGGACCCGGGCGAGCAGGTCGGGGCGCTCGGCGCAGGTGGAGTCGGCGAGCAGCAGCGGGGTGACCCGCTCCACCAGCACGGGCCGGTGGGCCGGGTCCTGGACCAGTTCCGCGAAGCGGAGCCGCTGGGCGGCGTCCTCGGGGTCGTCGGCGGTGGCGCGGGCGGAGAGCAGGGCGAGCCCGGCGACCCGGTCGGGGTGGCGGCGCAGGAACGCCATCGCCGCGTAGCCGCCCATGGACGATCCGGCCAGGACGACCCGGTCCAGGCCGTGCCCGTCGAGCGTGCGGGCCAGGTCGTCGGCGACCACGTCGAGCGAGGGCGGGGCGTCGCCGAGCGGGGCCGATCCGAAACCGCGCTGGTCGACGGCCAGGACGGTGCGCCCCAGGGCGCGCAGGGCGCGCTCCTGGGCCGCCCACATCGAGGCGTGCAGGGAGAGCGCGTGCAGCAGGACGACGGGCGTGCGGGCGCCGGGCCTACGGGTGGCGGGTGTCCGGGGGGCGGTCACGGTCACCGGGAGGCCTCCGCCTCGGCCGTGGTGATGAACTCCCGCACGTGGTCGTGGACCTCGGCGCCGCGGACCCACGCCAGGGTGACCGGGGCGGGCGGCAGGTCGTGGATCGGCACCACCGCGATGCCGGGCGGCGCGAGGTCGGCGAGCGAGACCAGCGAGATGTGCACGGCGTCGCCGGCGGCGACCGTGCGCATCATCTCCGGGACGGTGCGCACCCGGCGCACCCGGCGGATGGGCCGCCCGGCGGGCGTGCGCGCCGGGACCACGTCGTCCCACACGTACGCGGGGAAGTCCCCGGGCGGGGCGAAGGCGTCGTAGTCGGCGAGCTCCTCGATGGAGACCGACGCCCGGCCGGCCAGCGGGTGCCCGGAGCCGACGACCACCGCGCGGGCGTCCTCGGTGAGCACCCGGCTGGTGACCAGGTCGGGTTCGTGGATGCCGAACTTCACGATCATCACGTCGAGTTCGCCCGCCCGGACGCCGCGGAACGGGTCGGCGATGTCGTACTCGACCAGCCGCACGTCGGCCCGCTCACGGCCGGCGAGCCGGACGATGCGGTCCACCACCTCGGTGGAGCCGTGGTAGCCGAACCGGACGGTCGGGGGGTTCCCGGCCGTCGGGATCCGCTCGGGGGTGGGGGTCTGCTCAGGCAACGCGTGCCTCCTCGGTCAGTCCGGCGGCCGCCTTGAGCCGTCCGGGAAGGTGCTTCTCGGTGGTCACGCGCACGGTGACCAGGTGCGCGGGGGCCCCGACGATCCGGGGCACCTGGTGCACCACCAGGTGGTCGCCGGGCGCGATGTGGCCGTCCAGGACGGCTTCCGCCAGCACGTGGTTGACGTGCACCAGGGCCTCCGAGATGGTGCACTCCGCGGTGGCGACGTACAGGTCGCGGCGGGCCCGCGGCCGGCCCGGCGGGTGGGGCCCGCCGGGGATCTCGACCAGGGTGTCCGGCCGGTCCGGCAGCCGGGCGGGCGCGTCGAAGGCCTTGAGCAGCCTGCGCAGCGCGGAGGTCCGGGCGGCGGGCCCGGGCGCGGTCCAGGCCGCGGAGCCGTCGGCGGCGGTGTGCGCGAAGCGGAACCGCTCGCGCAACTGCTCCGGGTTGCCGGCGAGGAAGACGGTGCGGGTGAAGGAGGTCCGCCAGTCCGCCGCCTGCCGGGGTTCGACGCCGAGGGCGAAGACGCAGGTGTCGCGCACCCACCGGGCCAGGTCGAAGGCCTTGAGCACCACCACGACCGAACTGCCCGTGTCGCCCTCCGCGGTGATGTCGCCGCGGGCGGCGGTCAGGCCGTCGTACGAGGTCAGGTCGTGCCGGGCGGCGAGGTCGGGACGGGCCGCGCGGATCCGCATCGCCTCCTGTTCGCGCAAGCAGTCCTGCGTGGTGGAGGCGGCCCCGGCGCTCACAGGAACACCGCCCGCAGCAGGTCCTCGGCGGGCGCGGCGCGGCGCCTGCCGAGGAGGTGGGAGGTCAGCCGGTAGGGGTTGACGTACACGTGGTCCTTCCGGTGCTGTGCCAGCTGCTCCCGGAGCGCCGCGGCGTCCGCCTCCGGACCGGCCTCCTCCAGCAGGCGTTCGGCCCGCCGGAGGCACTGCGCCAGCAGGTCGGAGCGGAACGACTGCTGCCGGCCGGGGCCGAGCACGGCGATGAAGTACAGCCGCATGCCCAGGCGTACGGCGTCCTCGTGGTGCTCGGCGCGGGCGGCGTCGATCAGCGTCCCGGCGTGCAGCCCCCGCCAGCCGCCCTGCCGCGCGGAGCGGATCCGGCCCTCGATGGGCACCCGGCCGACCGGCACCCGCCGCACGCGCGGGCCGAACTCGCTCAGCACCCGCTCCAACTGCTGGTAGTCGGAGTCGAGTTCGTGGTCGTAGAGGAGCACCAGCTCGTCGAAGTCCGGGGCGAGCGGGATGAGTTCCCGCAGGGCGCAGGCCAGGTAGTTCGGCCGCCCGTCCGCGGTGACCAGCCGGCGCAGCGGCAGTCCGAAGCGGGTGAGGTCCAGGTAGACGGGGCCGCCGACCTCGCGCTGGTCCAGGCACATGCCGAGCGCGGTGAGCCGGTCGAGGACGGCGTCCAGGCCCAGGCCGGGCGGCTGGTGCCGCAGCAGTCCCGGGTCGTGCAGGCCGAGGGCCGCGTAGTGCCCGGACCACAGCTGGAGGACGCGGGTGCCCACCGGGTGCACCCAGCCGCGTTCGACCGCCTCGGCGTACGGGAGCAGGGCCTGCGCGGGGGCGCGCTCGGCCGCGCGGAAGGCGACGTACAGCTCGCCGATCCGCTCCTCGGTGAGGTCGCCGTAGTCGGTGGCGCCCCGGCTGCGGTCGAGGAACTCCCAGAAGCCCAGGGTCTGTTCGGTGGCATGGTAGGTGGTGTGGCTGTAGCGGTAGGCGACGTCCGCGAGGGGGCGGGTGGCCCGGTACATCACGTCCGTCCACAGCAGCCCCTTGAGGTGGCTCGGCGTGAGCGGCTTGGACGGGGTGATGGTGACGGGCGCGAGGAGCACCCGGGGGCGGTCCGCCGCGTCCGGTCGCGGGCGGGGGCCCGCCACCGGGAGGGTCGTCGTCATGCGCGAGTCCCTTCTGTCGCGGTGACCCGGCGCAGGAGCTCGTCCCGGCCGGGCGGCGGGGTCGGCGCGGGGCCGGCGGGGGCCGCCTGCCGGACCCGGGCCAGGAACTTGTCGTCGGCGAACAGCTGCGCGGGCGTGCGCAGGGTCATCAGCATCCGGGTGAGCCCCCGCCAGACCGTGCCGTCGGTGCGGGCCGCGGCGGCGATCTCCGCGCCGGAGGGCAGCCCGCCGGTGGGCGGCACCGGCACGGCGGGGCGGCCGTCGACGGCGGCCTGCCAGCGGGCGCTGCGCAGCCGGTCGGCCCCGGCGGCCTGCTCGTACCAGGGCAGGAACAGCTCGTGGGTCATCCGGGCGACGGCCAGGCGCTGCGCGGCGTCGACGTCGGGCTGCTCGGCCAGCAGGTCCGCGAGCCGGAAGGCGTGGTCGAGGGCGAGCGACATGCCGCGGCCGAAGAGCGGGTTGGTGATGCAGGCGGCGTCGCCGACCTGGAAGAGGCCCGGGACGGGGACCTGCCGCGGGCCGGCCGCCCCGCGCAGGGTGTTGGGCGGGCTGGAGATGACCCGTACCGGCGAGATCGGGGAGCTGACGCCCTCCTCCAGCCAGGGGGCGAGGCCCGGGGTGGCGCGGGCGGCCGCGGTGAACCCGGTGCGGGTGCGCAGGCCGGCCTGGAGGACGCGGTCGCCCGGCAGGGAGCCGAGGGCGATGGAGAAGGTGCCGTCGTCGCCGGGGTGCAGCACGCCCGCGTAGTGGTCGTAGACGTCCCCGACGCCGTGGCCGCGGTTGAGCGGCCCCGGCAGGGCGCGGCCCCGCAGCCGGTAGAAGCGGGTGTGGCCGACCAGCCCGGACGCGCTGGTGCGGTCGGCGGTCACCGGGATGCCGGCGTCGTGCAGCCAGCGGCGGGACAGCGCCCGGCGCCCGGTCGCGTCCACCACGATGTCGGCGCGCACCCGCTCGCCCGCGCCGGTGACGACGGCCGCCACGCCCCGGTGCCCGGGGTGGAGTTCGAGGCCGGTGACGGTGGTGTCGTGCCGGACGGTGACGTCGGGCGTGTCGCTGACCGTCCGGTGCAGCAGCAGCTCCAGGGTGGAGCGGCGGCAGCCGAGCGCGACCAGGTCGCCGTCGCCGGGCTCCGGGGCGCTGTCGGCGGCGTCGGCGGGCAGCGCCCGGGTGAGGTCGAGGACCGTCGCGCCCGCGGCCCCGGCGTCGGCCAGCAGCCGCGGTGCGCGCTCGCGCAGGACGCGGACGCCGAGCGAGGTGAGGGTGTGCGACTGGAGGCCCTGGGGCGCGGTCGGGCGCCGCCACCCGGAGCCGGGATCCGCGGTGGACCACTGCGGCGGTCCCGGGGCGCGCTCCAGGACCAGCACGCGGTACCCGGTCCCGGACAGGGCGAGCGCGCTCGCCAGCCCGGCGACGCTTCCGCCGACGATCACTGCGGTCGGCATGTCAGCGCCGCCGCCCGTGGACGAAGAAGACCCGCCGCACGTCGCGCTCGCTGCGCGGCGGCACCGGGTCGGGCCAGCGCCCGAAGTCGGCGCCCGCCTCGCCGGGCTGGGTCGCCCGCACGTCGAAGCCGTGCCGGTCGAAGAGCTCCTCCGGCTCGTCCGTGCCGAACAGCCAGGGGCAGCCCCAGCCGCTGAACACGTCGAGCAGGCCGCGCATGTGGGGCAGGGTCAGGGCGGCCGCGTTGACGATGTCGGCGGCGATCCGGCTGCCGGGGGCCGAGATCGCGGCCACCCGCTCCAGGACGCGGTGGGCGTCGGGCGCGGGGACGTAGTAGAGGAGCCCTTCGAGCAGCCAGGTGGAGGGGACGGCGGGGTCGTACCCGGCGGTCTCCAGACGGGCCTCCCAGTCGGGCTCGGTGAGGTCGACGGCGACCGTCCGGTGGTCGGCGCGCGGCTCGGTCGCCCCGAGCCGCTCGGCCTTGTGGGCGAGCACGGCCGGCCGGTCGACCTCGAACCAGCGCACCCGCTCGGGCCAGTCCAGCCGGTAGGCGCGGGAGTCCATGCCGGCCGGGGCCAGCACGATCTGGGTGGTGTCCTGGTCCTCGGCCACCGCCCGGAGGTAGTCGTCGAAGAACCGGGTGCGGATCGCGTTGTAGTCGGGGGTGCTCGGGACGGTGCGCTCGCGGCCCGGCGGGAAGGTCGCGCGGATCACCTCGGCGAGCAGTTCGGGACCGATGTCCCCGGCGAGGGCGGCGGCGTACGGGTCCTCGTACAGCCGGTCCGGGCGCTTGCTCTCGGCGGCGCGCAGGGCTGCGGTGAGGAGCGCGGTGCGTTCGACGGCGTCCAGTGAAGCGGTCATGTCGGTCCTCCGGTTGGTGGGTGCGCAGGCCCGCGGCGGCTCGTCGCCGGCTCAGGGGGCTGCTGTGCCGTGTCCTTCGGGGCCCTGTCCGGTCAGCCGGGCCCACTCCTGCGGGTCCTGTCTGAACAGCCGGTCCTTGACCTGGGTGGGGCGGATGCCGCTCTCGACCCGGGCCTGCCAGTCGCGCAGGAAGGCGTCGGGGTCGAGCCCCAGGAGGGTCGGGGCGGCCAGCCGGCCCCGGCCGCGCGCCGTGCGGTAGTCGGCCGACTGCCGCTGGAGGGCCCGGTCGAGGAGGTCGGTGAAGCGCTCGGACTCCTCCGGGCGCCACGGGGTGCGCGGGGCGACGGCGAACTCGTAGCCCGGGGAGCGGTGCGGGGCTCCGGCGACCCGGCAGGCGACGTTGCGCAGTTCGAGGCCGGTGGCGTCCAGCGCGCCGTGCAGCGCCCTGGTCACCTGGGCGTCGCGCAGCCGCTCACCGGCGTGGTCGGAGCGGTTCGCCCGGCCGGCGTACTCCAGGCGCGGCACGCCGTCCTGGTGGTCGACGACCCGGACGACGTCGCCCACCGCGTACCGGTAGAGCCCGCCGACGTGGCTGAACACCACGTGGTAGTCGCGGTCCGGCTCCAGTTCGTGCGGCCGGAGGGTGGCGGTGTCGGGGCCGAGGTCCCGGTCGGCGTCGGCGAACTCGTACACCGCGGCGTTCGCCACCAGGCTGCCCGCCCGGCCGTGCCGGTCGAGGGCGACGCCCACCGGGCCCTCGGAGGCGGCCACGGGGGCGGGCAGGGCCACCACGCCGGGGCCGTACTCCTCGCGCAGCCGCGGGAGGTACAGCGAGGCCACCCCGGTGGTCCAGCAGAACAGGGCGCGCATCCGGGGCCAGACGTGGCACGGGCGCACGGTGCCGTGCCGGTCGGCGAGGCGCTCCAGTTCGGCGGCCCGGGCGGGGTCGGGGGCGCGGTGCGGCAGGCCGCCGAGGGTGCCGTCCCGGACCTCCCGGACGATCCGGGGCCACCACAGGTTCAGCTGGTACGGCAGGGCGGCGACCATCGCCGGGTTGATGCCGATGACGCAGCGGACGTCGCTCTCCACCGCGAGGCGCAGCCGCAGGTACATCTTCTCCGCGTGCCGGTCCGCCGCGACGGGCACCGGGAGGGTCGCCCAGGGGGCGCCGGTGCCGGGCTCCGCGGACAGCGGCTCCCCGAAGGCGGTCCCGAAGTCGACCTGGCTGGCGCCGACGTGGGGGCGCCCGGAGGCCGTGGTGGGCGGGGCCGCGACGGGGTCGTGCTTGAGGTTCAGCACCGCCCCGGGGGACTCCAGGACCTCCGGGAAGTGCTCGATGAGCGGCGCCCACGCGGCGTAGTAGAAGGGGAAGAAGGTGGTGCGCATGAAGCGGGGGGTGACCGGGATCTTCTTGTGGGCGCCGGTGCTGCCGCTGCTGGTGAAGAACACGGCGGGGTGGTCGGCGGTCAGGACGTTCCGCTCGCCGGCCGCGGCCCGTTCGATCCACGGTTCGAGGTCGGCGTAGGTCTGCACCGGGACGGCCCCGCGGTACTCGTCGAGGGTGCGGATCCGGGCGAAGCCGTGCCGCTTCCCGTACTCCGTGCCCGCGTTGAACTCCAGCAGGTCGGTCAGCACCTGCCGCTGGCTCCCGGCCGGGTCGGTGAACGCGGCCCGCAGGCCCCGCCGTTCGGCGAACACCCGCTCGCGGTAGCGCCGCAGCCGGACGGGGTCGGACCAGGCCTCAGCAGAACTCATAGGTGACCACCTCCCGGATCGCGGCCGCGGTGAGCTCCGGGCGGTCCAGTTCCTCGATGACGGTGACCGGCAGGTCCTGGATCTCGTCCCGCATGACCTTGGCCAGGTCGCTCTGGTACCGCCGGAAGCCGGCCGGGTCCGGCTGCGGGCCGTAGTGCTCCAGGACGTTGAGGTCGGCGCCCTGCCGGCTGCGCTCCCAGGTCGTCCCGGGCGGCACGTCGAGGTAGACCACCCGGATCGGCCGGGGGAAGGTGCGCCACCAGTCGAGCAGGGGGCTGTCCCCCGCTCCGGCGAGGCGGCACTTGGCCAGCAGCTTGTAGTAGTAGGAGTCGACGACGACGGGGGTCCCGGCGTCGGCGCGCAGCAGTTGGTCGCGCAGGTGGACGACGGCGGTCTGCACGAGCGTGGCGAAGAAGTCCGGGGACCAGACGCCCGGGTGCGGCGCCACGTCCTTGACGACGTTGCGGCGCAGCCGGCCGATGAGCTCGTGCTCGGGGGCGAGCCGGGTGTCGTCCACGGAGAGGAACTGCCACCGGGGCTCGGTCCGGGCGAGTCGGTCGAGGGCCGAGGACTTGCCGGAGTAGTCGGGGCCGAGGAGGACGCAGAAGGGCGGGTGCCCGCCGTCGAAGTCGATGGGAGTCCTCCTCGCTACAGGGCCGACAGGAAGGCGTCGACGGCCAGGGAGGCCTGCACCGGGTTGAGCCGGGGGTCGCAGAGGCTGGTGTAGCGCGCCGTCAGGGCCGCCTCGTCCGGCACGTTCGCGCCCACGCACTCGGTGACGTCGTCGGCGGCGGTCTCCAGGTGCAGGCCGCCGGGGCGGATCCCGACGCCGCGCAGGGCGGAGACGAAGCCCCGGATCTCGTCGCAGACGTCGTCCAGGCGCCGGGTCTTGATGCCGTTCGAGGCCTTGTAGGTGTTGCCGTGCATCGGGTCGCAGAGCCAGACGACGGGGTGTCCGGCGTTCTTGACGGCCTGGGCGAGGGCCGGCAGGCGGGTGCGCACGTCGTCCTTGCCGAACCGGGAGATCAGCGTCAGCCGGCCGGGCTCGCGCTCGGGGTCGAGGCGCCCGACCACGTCGAGCAGGTCCTGCACCTCGGCCTTGCCGCTCACCTTGCAGGCCACCGGGTTCATCACGTCGGCCAGCAGGCGCACGTGCGCGCCCTCGCTGTGCCGGGTGCGCTCGCCGATCCACGGGAGGTGGGTGGAGCCCAGGAACCAGCCGCCCGCGGACTCGTCGAACCGCACCAGGGCCGTCTCGTAGTCCATCACCAGGGCTTCGTGGCTGATCCAGGTGCGCCGTCCGATCGCCGGACTGCGGTCGTGCCGCCCCTCGATGGCGTCGGCCACCGTCTTGGCGGCCCGGTAGGCGCGCAGCATGCGCTCGGGGTCGTGTCTGCGGGCCGCCGCGTCCGGGGCCTCGGAGTTGACGATGTGGCCGCGGAAGGCCGGCAGCGGGCGGCCGTCGACGTCCTCGGTGGGCGCGGACCGGGGCTTGGCGAACTGGCCCGCGATCCGGCCGATCCGGACGACCGGGATCCCGGTCGAGACCGCGACGGTGTCGGCGAGGCGCACGAGGGCGCGCTCCTTGCGGACCGCGTGCTCGGCCGTGCACTCCGCGAAGTCCTCCGCGCAGTCGCCGGCCTGGAGCACGTGGGCGTCGCCGGCCGCGACGCCGGCCAGCTCGCGGCGCAGCTGGAGCAGGTCGGGCAGCCGGGTGAGGACGGGACGGCCGGAGAGGTCGGCGCAGACCTCGTCGCGCCGGGCCGGATCGGCCCAGGACGGCTGCTGGGCCGCCCGGTAGAAGCGCCAGCCGGTCTGGTCTCCGGCGTGCGAGTGCGGGGTGCGGGCCGCCTGTTCGGCGGTCGCGAGAGCCTGGGGCATGACAGTTCCTTCGCTGTGGTGAAGGGCGATCAGGCGGTGACGGGTCTCAGTCGTTCGCGAGCTGGACCATGTGCGGGTTGAACTGCTCGTGCACGTAGGCCTGTCCGCCGGCGGCGTAGTGGATGACGTACTCCTTGAAGGCGGAGTCCACCCACTGCTCGGTGAGGCTGTCCCGCCAGCGCATGAGTCCGGTGGACAGCTGTTCGCGGTGCTGGTGCACCTGCTGGTCGCGGAGCTGGAGGCCGATCGGGGTGAGCGCGTCGGGCACGCCCATCCGGCTGCGGGCGGCCCCGTCGAACACCACCCGGTTGATGCTGACCACCTCCTGCTCGGGGGTCACCAGGCAGGAGCGGCGCTCCAGGACGACGGCGGTGTCCGCGAGTCCGAGCGCGGAGCGGATGCCGTCCGGGAGGCGGCCGGCCGGGGTGTCGCCCTGGGCGTCGACCCGGATCGACAGGTCGTGGCCGGTGAGGGCTTGCAGGAGCAGGGTGGTGGAACCGTCGCAGGCCAGCAGCATCCGGGTGCTGGCGCTCAGTTCGGCGGTCGGCTGGAGGGGGCTCATCATCGGTCTCCTGGGCTGTTGTCGGTCTGCCGGAGGGGGGAGCGTCCTGCGGTCGCGCCGGGGCGAGGGGAAGGGAAGGGCGGGGAAGGGAAGGGCGGGGAAGGGAGGGGGTGGCCGCGCCGGGGGGCGTGGCGCGACCACCCCGGTTCAGGGGGGTGGCGCGGGCGTCAGTGCGTCCGCACCGCTTCGGCCGGCCGGCCGTCGGGCTCGGCGCTGCCGGCGCTGCCGGCACCGCCCGCGGCGCCGCTCGGCTGCGACGGACGGCTGCGCGCGAAGCGCTTCATCAGCGGCTGCTCGACGCCGATGAACAGCAGCCAGGAGAAGAAGACGCTGATCAGCACTTCACTGGCGAGGATCCCGGCCGCGACCGGGGCGCTGTGCGACGCGCTGAGGCCGAAGCGGTCGACGAAGACGTGCACGGTGATGTCGTGGACCAGGTAGAAGGCGAACGAGACCTCACCGAGCCAGACGAAGACCCGCTTGCGCAGGAACGAGGGCCGGCCCGCGATGTCGGTGCTGGCCATCGCGGCGATCAGCAGGGCGACCGGGATCAGCGTCACCGCGCTCATCGCGTACAGCCACGGCACCCACTTCAGCTCGACCACGTAGGCGACGGCGACCAGCGCCAGCGCCGGCAGGACCGGGAACTTGATCCAACGGCCGGTCATGACGATCCGGGCCATCAGGATGCCCACCGCGAACTCCAGGATCCGGAACGGCGGCAGCTGCCACACGAACCAGTACTGCCACACCGAGGCCTCGAACTTCAGCGGCATGGCCGGGGAGTCCGGCAGGACCGCGTACGCGACGGCGGGGACGGCGACCACGGCGGCGGCCAGGATGCCCACCCACAGCCACAGCCGCTCCGGCCGGATCCGCTGGATCGCCCGGTGCAGCAGCGGGAAGCACAGGTAGAAGACGGCCTCGACGGAGAGCGACCAGGCGGGCGGGTTGATGCTCTGGAAGACCTTGGCGTCCGGGATCCAGGTGTGCAGCAGGAAGAGGTTGGAGATCCCCGCCGTCCAGGTGGCCTTCATGTAGGCGAACAGCGCCAGCGCGATGAAGAAGGTCACCACGTGGTTCGGGTAGATCTTCATGAACCGGCGCCGCCAGAACTGCCGGGGCCTGTCCCCCGGGCGGGCCGACCAGGTCAGCACGAAGCCGCTGAGGACGAAGAAGAACCCGACGCCCAGCCAGCCCGCCTTGCTGACGGCATGCGTGACGGATACGGCGGTGCCGCCCGTGAACGGCGTGTACGGCGGCAGGGTCGAGTGGAAGAGGAAGACCATGAACGCGGCGAAGAACCGCATGCCGGTCAGGGAGGGCAGCCGTGCGAAGCGCGCGGACGCGGGCACGGGTGTCCCGGTCGGACTGGACATGGTGAAGACTCCCGACGGTGGGGTGGGGGACGGCGACCGGGTCACCCGGCCGGTGTGACTACGCCCTTGGCGTCCAGCAGGAATTCGGTGTAGTTGCCGTCGTGCGGCATGCCCGGCACCAGCTCCCAGGGGAGGACGGCGCCGTCGGTGATCTTCCGGACGGCCGGGTCGAGCAGCGCCTGTCCGGTGATCGCGGCGTTCTCGGTCAGCAGGTTGAGCACCAGCGCGGGCCGCAGCGGGGCGATGCCGTCGGCCGGGCTCCAGGGGGCGACCACGACGAACGGGAAGGCCAGCTCGGTGCCGACGGCCGGGTGGTCCGCGCGGTCGGCGGCGAGGACCACGGGGCGCGGCAGGAAGGAGCCGTCGCCGAGGTCGACCAGGAAGTCCTCACCGTACAACGGCGTGCTGTGGTCGGTGAGTTCGGTGGCCAGCTTGGCCATCTGCCGGCGCAGCCCGTCGGCGCGCTCGCGCCCGACGACGAGCAGCACGCTCTCCGGGTCGGCGGCGGGCAGCACCGGCAGGTGCGCCAGCCGTCCGGCCAGGGCGGCCGCGGTGTCGTGGACGTCGTTGCTGGTCAGGACGGCCGAGAGGTTGGTGCAGCGGGTCCCGCCGTCGAAGGCCGCACTGGTGGCCAGGTGGTCCAGCAGGGCGTCGGTCAGCGGCAGGTCCAGCAGGGCCCGGGAGCGCCCCGGGCCGCGGGTGGCGACCCGGGCGCGGTCGCTCCAGTCGCTCACCGCCTGCTCGTTGCCGTAGATGATGCCGCGGTCGGCGGCGTTCAGCAGGAACGAGCCGACGGCGTGCGGGCTGGGCAGCAGGGCCAGCTTCTCCGGCGCCAGCCCGGCCGCCAGCAGGGCGGCCGCCAGCCGGCGCGGGGTGAACGGGTCGCGGCTGCCGGGCCGCACGACGACGCTGTAGCCGTGGTGCAGCGGCTGCACCCAAGTGGCGTGCGGCAGCGGGTGGTTGCTGGCCATCACGGCGGTGAAGAGCCGGCCCGCCGGCGCCCGGTGGACGCGGTGGGTCGGCGTCAGCCGGGCGGCGGGCAGCTCCGCCGCGGTGGTGGCGGGCAGTTCCTCGATCTCGGCGGCCATGTCCGCCAGGCCGCGCCGGACGGTGGTGGAGGCGAGGCCGGTGCCGCGCACGGTGTGGCGCACGTACGCGTCGGCGCTCTCGCCGTCCAGTTCGGCGGTGGCGAACAGCCGCGCGGCCGTGCGGAACACCTCCGGCTCGGGGGGCAGGCCGTCGGCGTCGCGGCGCAGCCGGTTGACGGCGGCCTGGGCGGCGAGCCGGGGGGCGAGGCCGACGTCCGCGAGCGGTTCGCCGTGCACGTCGGTCAGGACGGTGCGGTCGGCGCTCGGCCGGTGCTCACCGGCGACCAGCGGGTCGATGACGAGCACTCAGTACACCCCCTCGACGACGTCGGCGTCCTCGAAGGTCGCCACGCTGGTCACCTCCGCGAGGCCGTCGACGCCGCCGTCCGAGGTCGGCCGGACCCGCACGGCGGTGTCCCGCTCCAGCACGTTGGGCAGGAACATCTCCTCGCTGACCAGGTGCAGTCTGACCCGGCCGCGCTCGCCGTAGCCGACCGGCTCGCCGTCCTCGTCCACCAGGTCCAGGCGGGTGGTCTCGGCGAAGGGCTCGAAGACGCAGGCGTGGACGTCCTCGGGCGTCCGGACCCGCTGCGGGGCCACGCCCATCAGGCTGTTCCCGTAGATCCCCACCAGGCGGGCGTCGGGGAAGAAGTCCTCCCGCACCACGCGCAGGCTCTCCGGGCTGAACGAGGTGCCGGCCCAGATGATCGCCCCGACCCGGGAGGCCACCAGTTCGTGCAGCTCCGGCCGGGCGCAGATGGCCTCGATCAGCGGGGGCGTGGTGCTCAGCACCCGCACCGGCTGGCTCAGCAGGACCTCGCGGGCCTGGTCGAGGAGGTGGTCGATGTAGTCGTCGGCCTCCTGCTGCCGGCCGGAGCCGAGCAGGCGCTTGACCCAGCGCGGGTCGAGGTCGACGGTGTAGCACAGGCCGCCGGCGGGCTCGGCGTAGCGGGAGGTGTCGAAGGCCACCACGTGCGGGCCGGTGGGGCCCAGGTGCAGCCAGTCGCCGGTCGCGGGCACGCCGTGCTCGGTCAGCAGCCGCCTGGTCCAGGCGCCCATCCGGGAGCGGTAGTTGCCGTCGACGATCCGCTTGGGGGCGCCGGTGGTGCCGCCGGACTCGTAGACCCGGAAGACCTGGCCGGGTGCGGCGCCCCGGGGTATCAGGTCGGCCGCCGGGACGGTGCGCAGTTCGCGGCTGACGTCGGGGAAGCGGAGCAGGTCGGCCGCGCCGGCGACATCGGTGCGCGGGTCGAAGCCCAGGTCCGCGCGGCGGGCGAGCCAGAACGGCGAGCCGGTGCGGTCGTCGAAGTGCCAGGCCATCAGGGCGCGGACGTGGGCGTCGAAGTCGGCCGCCCCGAGGGGTGGGCGGTGCGGGTCGGGCAGGGGGGCGGGGGTGCTGGTCACGCGTTCGTCCCTTCGGAGCGGTGCGGCGTCAGATCGGCTGGTTGAGCGCGTCGTCCACCTGGTGGGCGACGGCTTCCAGGCCGTTCCGGATGAAGTCGAGCTGCCGGTCCAGGGACGCCTGGTCGGTGGTGTTCATCTCGGACAGGAGGATGTTGCGGGAGGCGTCCTGGGCGATCTTGGCGCGGACGAAGCGGCGGTCCTGGAACTCGGCCAGCAGCTCGCGCAGGTCGCCGTCCCGGCCGAGCGTCTCGCCGAGCACGGCGGCGTCCTCGATGGCCATGGCCGCGCCCTGGGTGCGGTGCGGCGCCATGGCGTGGGCGGCGTCGCCGAGCAGCAGCAGCCCGTCCTGGTACCAGGGCAGCGGGAGGAGCACCTCCTCGATCGGCGCGTACACGATGTCGTCGTCCGGCTTGATGCGGTCGCGCAGTTCGCCGATCAGGCCGGTGTAGCCGGCCAGCCGCTGGGTGAGGTGGCCGTGGAAGTCCTCCCGCGCGTGGCGCGGGTTGCCCGGCTCGGGCGTCACGTGCAGCAGGTACATGACATCCGTATTGAGCGGGAAGAGCCCTGCCTTGGTGCCCATGCCCTGGAAGTACATGTTCCGGGTGACCTCGGGGTGCCGTTCGAGGGCCACCCGCCACACCGAGTAGCCGGTGAACCGGGGCTCGATGCCGAGGGCCGCCTTGCGGAAGGAGGAGCGGATCCCGTCGAACGCGACCACCAGGTCGTAGTGCTCGGTGCTGCCGTCGGTGAGGACGGTCTCGACCCCGCCGTCGGCGGTGGTGCTCATCTTCTCCACCGAGGTGCCGTAGCGGATCACCGTGCCCACGTCGACGCAGGCCTTCTCCAGGATCCGGGCCAGGTCCTTGCGCTGGATGGCGCAGTTGGCGGGCACGCCGTCGACCCCGAGCTTCGACCGCAGCGCGAGCAGCAGCCGGGAGGCGGAGTCGTGGAAGTCGACGCGGTCGAAGGTGAAGCCGTGGCCGAGGACCTCGTCGAGCAGGCCGAGCTGCCTCAGGGCCCGCAGCGCGTTGCCCGGGATGTTGATGCCGACGCCGGCGACGAGGTTCTCCGACTGGATCTCGACGACGGTGGTGTCGATGCCCTGCTGTCCGAGTGCGGCTCCGGCGGCGAGACCGCCGATGCCCCCTCCGATGATCAGGATGCGGCGCTTCACTGTGACTCCTCACGCATGGGTGGACGGTTAGCGGTCACTGGTGCTGTTGCTGGGGCTGGGGCAGGCCCGCCACCCAGCGCGCGTGGTCGCGGACGAGCTGCCGGTCGGGGGCGACGAGCAGCAGCACGCGGTCCGAGGCGATGAACTCCTCGGCGAAGGGGCCGCCCAGGTACTTGCGGGACAGCTCGTCGATGTGCTCGCGGGCCTCGGTGCCGAGGACCTCCTCGACCACCCGGCCGCGGATCTCGGCGAAGTTCAGCGGGTCGTCCTGCTGCCAGATGGTGACGGTGGCCCGCGGGTCGCGGCGCAGGTTGCGCACCTTCTGCCGCCCCACCTCGCTGTTGAGGGCGAGGTACTCACCCCGGGTGGAGACCCAGACGACCTGGGTCTGCGGGGTTCCGTCGCGCATCAGGGTGGTCAGGGCGGCGAAGTTGGGTCCGTCCGCGAGGGCGCGGACCTCCGGGGCGAGGCGGTGACCCGTCTCGACTTCCATCTCCTGGTGAGAAGACATGCTGTGTCCTTCCTGCGGGATGGGGTTCCTTCGTTCGGGACGCGCTTCCTTCGTCGGCGCCCGGCCGCCGGTGGTACGGCGGTGGACGGTGCTGGAGGTACTGGAGGTGATGGACGGCGGTACGGCCGTGGACGGCCGTGGACGGTGCCGCGCGGCGCGGTTCAGCCCCGCAGCGCGGGGCTGGACTCCTCCGCGTCCGTGGGCGCGGCCACCGGCTGCGGGCGCTTGCGGTTGCGGCGCAGCGCTCCCACGCTGACGACGAGGGCGAGGCCGGCCAGCAGCTCGAAGCCGGCCCCGGCCAGGGGGTTCCAGCGGAGCATGTCCGCGTCGGCGAGCAGTCCGCCGACCGCGGCGGCGGTCATCTGGCCCACGTAGACGGCGCTGTTGTTCAGCGCCAGGAGCATGTCGCCGCGGTCCCCGCCGATGCCCAGGGCCCGGTGCAGCAGCAGCGGGAAGCTGGGCCAGTGCACCAGGCCCCACACGCCGACGGCGAGCGCCGCGACCAGCGGCCACTGGAGGGTCGGGGTGAGCACCACGAGCCAGAGGCCCAGCGCGGTGATGGTGATCGAGAGGCCGACGACCGAGCCGAAGCGGTCGGCCAGCCGGCCCCCGACGAAGACCCCGCCGAAGCTGCCGACGCCGAAGAGCAGCAGGACCCAGGACTGCTGGCCGGCCGACAGCCCGGTGACCTGCTCCAGGATGGAGCCGAGGTAGGTGTAGACGGTGAACGTGCCCGCCGTCCACAGCGCCGTCACCAGCAGGTGCGTGGGGGCCTGCGGGATCCGGATCGCGGCCATCCGCTCCCGGACGGTGGCGCCGGGGCCGGTGGGCACGTCCGGCAGGAAGAACTGGATGCCGGCCACGGTCACGGCCGCGAGCACCGCGACCAGGCCGAACGCCCAGCGCCAGGAAGAGAGTTCGCCGATCCAGTTGCCGATCGGCACCCCGAAGGCGATGGCGCTGGTCATGCCCGCGTAGACGATGGCCAGCGCCCGGCCGCGCACCTCGGGCGGGCTGATCCGGGCGGCCACCGCGGAGGCGTTGGCCGAGTACAGGGCGGCGCCCGCGCCGGTGATCACCCGGCTGATCAGCAGCACGGTGAAGTTGGCCGAGACGGCCGACAGGAGGTTGCCGAGTCCGAAGACGAGCATGACCCCGATGAGCAGCGGCTTGCGCCGGAACTTGGCGGTGAGCCCGGCCAGGATCGGCGCTCCCACCGCGTAGGTGGCGGCGAACGCGGTGGACGTCTGGCCCGCGAGTGCCGTCGAGAGGTGCAGGTCCCGCCCCACCGCCGGCAGCAGGCCGGCGACGATGAACAGGTCGGTACCGGTTGCGAACGTTCCCAGCGCGAGCAGCCAGACCCGAGGGTCCACCCGCCCCGCCGAACTCGCCGAGCTCATCGGGGTCCTCCTTCTCCGGAGACGGTTGATCAGATGGCGGTGTCCAGCGCGAGCTCCCGCCAGGTGTCGAGCTCCTTGGCGACGGTCTCGAGCTTGCTCTCGACCCGGGCGACGCAGTCCGCGCCGAGCGGCAGGCGCACCGGGGGCGCGTCCGACGCGGCCACGGTGACGATCGCGCGGGCGGCCTTGACCGGGTCGCCGGGCTGCTGGTGGTTGTTGTCCACCGCCCAGTCGCGGGTCTTGCCGACGGTCTGCGCGTAGTCGTCGATCGGGGTGGTGCTGTGCAGCGAGGAGGCGTCCAGGAAGTCGGTGCGGAAGACCCCGGGCTCGATGATCGTGACGTGGATGCCGAGCGGGGCGAGGTCGGCCCGCAGGGCCTCGCTGAGGCCCTCGACGGCGAACTTGGTGCTGTTGTAGATGCCCCAGCCCGAGCCGGCCGTGAACCCGCCGACGGAGCTGATGTTGAGGATCCGGCCGGACCGCTCCCGGCGCATGTACGGCAGCACCGCCCGGGTGACGGCGAGCAGGCCGAAGACGTTGATGTCGTAGACCGCGCGCGCCTCGGCGTCCGAGGCCTCCTCGACGGCGCCGAGCAGCCCCCGGCCGGCGTTGTTCACCAGGACGTCGATCCGGCCGAAGCGCTCGTACGCGGCCCGCGCGACCTCCTGCGCCTGCTGCTCGTCGGTCACGTCGAGCGGCAGGTACAGCACCTCGCCGCCGGCGTCGCCGAGCGCCGCACGCACGACCTCCGTGTCGCGCGCCGTCGCGACGACCTGGTGACCGCTGGCCAGCGCCTCCCGGGCGATGTGCAGGCCGAGGCCACGGGAGCTGCCGGTGATCAGCCAAACGGACATGAACTTCCTCCAACTATCGGTGTGTTGCGGCGGCCCGACGGGCCGGGACCAGCGGGTGTGGTTCTCAGGTGCCGGTGTGCTGCGCGAGGAACGGGCCGAGCACCGCGGCGAACCCCTCGGGGTCCTCCGCCAGCGCGTTGTGGCCGGTCTCGATCTCCGCGTAGACGGCGCCGGGTATGCCCTCGCGCAGCAGCAGCTGCTGGTTGGCTCCGCAGACGCGGTCGTGCACGCTGGCGAACACCAGCGCCGGCGCGACGACGGCGCCGAGCAGCGGACGCAGGTCGACGGTGAGGCCGACCTCGAACTGCCGCGCGGTGCCGGGCTGGAAGTTGTCGGCGATCTGCCGGACGAGCTTCCCGTGCTCCGCCTCGTTCGTCGCCTCCCAGTAGCGGGGGCCGAGGGTGGCCAGCGGGAACATCTGCGGGACCAGCGCGGTGCCCAACTCCGCGTCGGTGCGCAGCAGGTCGAGCGAGTAGCGGAAGTCGGCCGTCATCCGCTCGTCGGTGTACGCCCAGCCGGCGTGCGAGACGACCGAGCGCACCCGCTCGGGGTGCTCGGCCGCGAGGCGCAGCGCCACCACGGCGCCGAGGGAGTGGCCGGCGAGGTGGAAGGTGTCCAGGCCGGCGTGGTCGGCCACCGCCAGCACCTCCGCGACCAGGTCGCCCAGGGTCAGCGGCCCGCCGTGGTCGACCGTGTCACCGGAGCCGGACAGGTCCGGGGTGACGACGGTGAACTTCCCCCTCAGCTCCTCGACCTGCTGGGCCCAGGCGGCTCCGCGGGTTCCGGTGCCGTGCACCAGGACCAGGGCCGGCCCGCTGCCTTCGATGCTGTACGCCACCTCGGCGTCGCCGCCGCTGATCCGTATCCCCGTGCTCGGCATGTCAGGTGCCTCCTCAGGATTGGTCGACTACCGGACAAGATGGGACCACGAGTCGAGGTTGGATGCAAGTATCACTTTTTACTGAAAGCCAAGTAAGCGAGCGATCTGGACCACACCCGGAGGCGCCGCGCGACCGCCCGACGGCGGAGCGGCGCAGGTGAGGGGCCCATTCGGTGGCCAGCGATGCAACTAGGCGGCGCGGGTTCAATCTTGACCTTGCATCAATGATTGAACGACTATCACTTCTGTAGCACCGATGCTTCGCTCGTACATGAAGGCAGGTACGCCCCATGGATCAGCCCGAAGTAGCGTCCGACCGCTCGATCGCCGTCATCGGCCTGGGATGCAGGTTCCCCGGCGCCTCGAACGCCGACGAGTTCTGGGAGCACCTGATCGGCAATGCCGACAGCGTCACGGCGATTCCCGGCGACAGGTACGACGCGGCCGCCCACCACTCCCCCGACCCGGCCACCCCGGGCAAGTCCATCTCCGCGAAGGGCGGGTTCATCGACGACCCCTTCGCCTTCGACCCCGGCTTCTTCGGCATCTCGCCCGCCGAGGCCCGCGCCATCGACCCCCAGCACCGCGTCCTGCTCCAGGTCGTCTGGGAGGCGCTGGAGGACGCCGGCATCCGCCCCTCCGCCCTGGCCGGCAGCCGGACCGGCGTCTTCGTCGGCCAGGCCACCGCCGAGTACGGCGACGAGCACCGGCCGCTGACCGACCAGGACATCTGGCGCACCGTCGGCAGCCAGCTGCGCTCGATGGCCTCCGGGCGCATCTCCTACGCGCTGGACCTGCGCGGCCCCAGCATCGTGCTGGACACCGCCTGCTCCTCCTCCCTGGTCGCGGTGCACATGGCCCGGCAGAGCCTGCTCACCGGGGAGAGCGATCTCGCCGTCGTCGGCGGCGCCAACATCGTCCTCTCCCCCCGGGACGCCGTCGCCTACTCGCAGGCGGGCATGCTCTCGCCGGAGGGGCACTGCGCCTTCGGCGACGCCGACGCCGACGGCTTCGTGCGCAGCGACGGCGTCGGCGTGGTGCTGCTCAAGCGCCTCGCGGACGCCCGGCGCGACGGCGACCCGGTCCTGGCGGTGCTGGCCGGCAGCGCGGTGAACAACGACGGGCGCAGCAGCGGACTGCTGGTCAAGCCCTCCGTCCCGGGCCAGGTCGAGATGGTCCGCGAGGCCTGCCGCAGCGCCGGGATATCCCCGGCCCGCCTCGGTTACGTGGAGGCGCACGGCACCGGCACCGCCGTCGGCGACACGGTGGAACTGTCCGCGCTGGCCGCGGCGGCCGGCCCGGCCCGCGCCCCGGGGCGACCGCTGCGGACCGGCTCGGTGAAGAGCAACATCGGCCACGCCGAGGCGGCCGCCGGCATGGCGGGGCTGATCAAGACCGTCCTGATCGCCCGCCACGGCGTCATCCCGGCCTCGCTCCACCTGAACAGTCCGCACCCGCTGATCGCCGCCCCGGACTCCCCGGTCCGCGTGGTCACCGAGAACGAACCCCTCGGGGACGGCGACGACACCTACCTCGGGGTCAGCTCCTTCGGCCTGTCGGGGACCAACGCCCACGTCGTCCTGAGCCCTTACCCCGCCGAGGCCGAAGCGTCCGCCGCGACGGCCACCGCGACGGACGGGCGCCCCGAGCCGCTGGTGGACGGGCGCCCCGAACTGCTGGTGTTCAGCGCCCGCTCCCAGCGGTCCCTGGAACGGCTCGCGACCGCCTACGCCCGCCACCTGCGGCCCGGCGGCGCGGGCCACCGGGAGCCCCTGCGCGACGTCTGCGCCGCGGCCGCGCTGCGCCGCGACCACCACCCGTACCGGATGTGGGCGATCGGCGACAGCCACGAGCAGCTCGCCGACCGGCTGGAGGCACTGGCGGCCGGCGAGGAGATCGCCGACGGCGGACGCGGCGAGGCCGGCTTCGGCCCGCAGCGGCGGACGGTGTTCGTCCTGCCCGGGCAGGGCGCGCAGTGGCCGGGCATGGGGCGCCGGCTGCTGGCGGACTTCCCCGCCTTCCGCGAGCGCATGGCCGAGTGCGACGCGGCGGTCCGGGCCGAGCTGGGCTGGTCCGTCGTCGAGCTGCTGAACCGCGAGCAGGAGGAGTTCCCCACCGACATCGACGTCGTCCAGCCGGCCCTGTGGGCGATGGAGGTGTCACTGGCCGCCCTCTGGCAGGACCTCGGCGTCAGCCCCTCCACATGCGTCGGGCACAGCATGGGCGAGGCGGCCGCCGCCGTGGTCACCGGCGCCCTGTCGGTGCGCGACGCCGCCGCCGTCATCTGCCGCCGCAGCCGGCTGATGGCCCGACTCGGCGGCCGGGGGCGGATGCTGGCCACCGACCTGTCCCCGGACGAGGCCGAGCGGATCGCCGCCCGCTACCCCGACGCGCTGTGCGTCGCGGTGGAGAACTCGCCGCACTCCACCGTCCTCGCCGGGGATCCGGAGCACCTCGCCAGGCTCGCCGAGGGCCTGACGGAGCGCGGCCGACTGGCCCGGTTCGTCAACGTCAGCGTGGCCTCCCACTCCCCCGACATGGACCCGCTGCGGTCCGAACTGCTCGACGCCCTCGCCGAACTCGCCCCGCGCGGCGCCTCGCTGCCGCTGTACTCCACCGTGCGCGCCGAGCCCGTCCCCGGGACGGCCCTCGACGCCGGGTACTGGATGGACAACCTGCGCCGCCCGGTGCGGTTCGCCGGCGCCGTGGCGCGGCTGGCGAAGCAGGACGAGAGCGTCTTCCTGGAGATCAGCCCGCACCCGCTGCTGACCTCGGCCGTGGAGGAGACCCTGGAGGCGCTCGGCGCCCCGGCCTTCACCGTCGCCTCGCTGCGCCGCAGGGAGCACGAGGGCGCCGAACTCGCCCGCGCGGCCGGCCGCCTGCACGCCGCCGGCGCCGGCCTCGACTTCACCCGGTGGTTCCGGGGCGCGGTCCGCCCCGTGCCGCTGCCCCGCTACCCCTGGGACGACGAGCACCTGCGGGACCCGGCCGCCCTCCCGGCGGCCACCGGCTTCACCTACGAACGGCCGCTGGACATCGAGGCGTTGGGGGTGTCGTTCCGCGGCACGGCCGTCGTCCCGCCGATGCTGTACGTCGACGCCGTGCTGAGCGCGGCGCGCTCCGAACTCGGCGGGCAGCACCGCCTCGTGGACGTCACCCTGACCGGGGAGCTGGTCGACCGCAGACAGGCACTCGGCGCCACCCTGCGGGTCCGGCTGCGGCCCGAGGGCGCCGACCACCTCGCGACCGTCCAGGTCGTCGGCCCGGGATCGGCCGGCGAACCGGCCCTGACCTGCCTGACGGCCCGCGTCACCTCCTCCCCGCCCGGGGGCGGCGCCTCGCCCCGGAGCCTGGACGCGCTGCTGGCCCAGTGCGGCGAGTACCTGCCCGGGCCGGACTTCTACGACGAGGTCCGGGGGTACGGCTACGACGTCCCCGACGAACTCGCGGGCGTCCGCCGGCTCTGGCGGCGCCCGGGCCTCGCGGTGGCGCGTATGCACCTGCCGGCCCCCGGGCACCCCGCGGCCTGGGAGGTGCCGCTGCAGCCGCTGCTCGCCGTGCTGCCCCGCGGCGGTCCGGACGGCACGAGCCACAGCTACCTGGCCGTCGGCATCGACGCCGTGACGGTGCACGGTGACGCGACCGCCCTGGCGAAGCCGGTGTGGAGCTCGGCCGCGCTCCGGCCGGTGGCGGAGGGCACGGCGTCCGGCGACTCCGTCGTCCGCGCGGACGTCGTGCTGCACACGGACGACGGGGACCACGTGCTGGCGGAGCTGCACGGGGTCCAACTCCTTCGGCTGACCGGCACGGTGGCGCCGGAGGCCGGGCCCGGGCACGCGCCCGCGACCGTACCGGCAGCTGAGGCCACCTCCGTCCCCGCCACCGTTCCTGCCCCCGCGCCGGCCGCCGACCGCGAGGCGGCCGTGCTGACGCACGCCGCGGCGCTGCTCGGCACCACCCCCGAACGCATCGACCGCCGACGGCCGTTGCGCGAGCTGGGCCTCGACTCCATCACCGCCGTCCGGCTGCGGCAGCGCATCCGGACCGCCATGGGCATCGACCTGCCCGTGGGGCGCCTGCTCGGTCAGGAGACCATCGGTCGGCTACTGGAATCGACTGAGGTTTAAACGAATACTACGCATCAAAGTTAACTTCTGGTATAACTCCGCAGAGGAGGACCGGGCCCGGCCGTACGGGCCGCGCTACAGATGGTTACAAGGTCCACTCCCTTGTCGCTGGAGAACGTATGTATGCTGCTGAACCCCCTCTTGCGCCCGTTGCCACGGGCCGCCGCGAACGCAACAAGCAGCGGATGAGGGAACGAATCTTCTCCGCCGCCCTGAGCCTCTTCGCCGAGAAGGGCTTCGAGCAGACGAAGGTCGACGACATCACGGAGCGCGCCGACGTCGCGCGCGGCACGTTCTTCAACCACTTCCAGCACAAGGAAGAGCTCGTCACCACCTGGAGCAGCCAGCGCCAATCGCGATTCGAGGAGAAGATGCGCCAGAGGACGCCCTCGAACGACGAGCTGTGCGTCGCCCTCGGGCGCTGCATGACGGCACTCGTCGAGATCAACGAGGAGGAGGAGCCGGAGTTCAACCGGGTCATGCTCACCTCGTGGGTGCGGGCGGGCCTGCCGATCACCGAACCGCCGCGCACGGCCGAGGTGTTCGCCGACGTGATCCGGGCCGGACTGGCGGAGGGCAGGATCAGGTCCGGCGTGGACCCGATGCAGGTGGGGTACCTCCTGCGGGACGCCTACCTGGGCGCGCTGTTCCGGTGGTGCCGCGGCGACCTGAAGGACGACGGCCTGGCCGCGGAGCTGCAGCGCATCGTGGACTTCCTGCTGCCCAGCATCGTCCACGACAGCCCCGTCGCCGGCCGCGCGAGGTAGCCGTCTGCGCACGACTCACCGATGGGCCCACCCACGACGCCGAAGGGGGCCCCCCCCCCCGCCCGCCGGCCCCGGACAGTGGGCCGGCACCCGGGTGGGGGGGCGCGCACGGCCGGCCCCGCGCCCCGCGGGGGCGCCGCCCCC